>CAZJYV010000012.1:0-15039 GCA_964550295.1 uncultured Clostridium sp.
AAATCTCCCTGAGCGTAGGGATGCGAACATTGGCGTATCCCTCGACGCCGTTGGAGAAATCAAGCGTTTTGAGTTCCTGGCAGGTCATATCGACGATACGTCCCTTGCCGTTGGATGTTCTGTCTACCTTTTCGTCATGGCAGACCATCAGCTTGCCGTCCGCGCTCAAATGCACATCCAGCTCCACGCCGTCCGCGCCCATCTCGACCGCCATTTTGAAGGCGGGGATGGTGTTCTCCGGCGCGTAAGCGGAGGCTCCCCTGTGCGCCCATACCTTAGTTTTCATATCGCACCTCCCTGTTTGATTGCCTTATTTTCCAATGATATCCGCAAAGGCGTCGATCGCCTGATCAACATCCTTCTTCGTAATCCCGTAGTGCGTCACAAAGCGAAGATGACCCAACTCCTCCGCGTTGATGAGTATGCCTTTTTCGAGCATCCGCTCGGGCAGCGCATCGATGGCGGCGCGTTCGCGCTTCACGCCAAAGAACACCATGTTGATCTGCACGCTGTTGAGATCGACAGAAACACCCGGCAGCTCGGCAAGCCGTTTTGCCATATATTTTGCATTCTCGTGATCCTCCAAAAGGCGATTGGGCATTTCCCGGATGGCAAGGATGGCTGCCGCCGCAAGGATGCCTGCCTGCCGCATGCCGCCGCCGAGCATCTTTCTGTACTTGCGTGCTCGTTCCACCTTTTCGAGGCTTCCCGCGAACACGCTTCCAACAGGCGCGCAAAGACCCTTTGACAGGCAGCAGGACACGGTATCGACATGCTTGGTGATCTCCCGCACATCCACACCGAGCGCAACCGCCGCGTTGAACACGCGCGCACCGTCGAGATGAACCGGCATGTTGTGGGCGCGCGCGATGGCGCCGACCTTTTGCATCACATCAAGCGGAATGACGCGGCCGTTGGCAAGCGCGTTTTCCACGCAGATGAGCGCCGTCTGCGGCTCGTGGATATCATCCGGCCTGATGTATGCCTCGATCTGTTCGGGAACCGGTATGCTGTCCGGATAGGTCAGTTGGCGCAGGGTTACGCCCGAAAGGACGGCTGCCGCACCGACTTCGTGCATGACGATATGGCAATCCGCGCCTACGATGACCTCGTCGCCGCGGTTTGTTTGCGTCAACAGAGCAAGCTGGTTGCCCATCGTGCCGGAGGTTACAAATAGCGCCGCCTCCTTGCCGAGGATGCGCGCAGCCTCCTGCTCCAGCTCGTTGATCGTGGGATCGTCCCGGTACACGTCGTCCCCGACTTCGGCACGATACATAGCCTCGCGCATTTCAGGCGTGGGGCGTGTGACGGTATCGCTTCTCAGATCGATATAACCCATATGTGTTCTCCTTTATCGGTGATGGTTTACTCTTCCAGCTCGAGCATCACGGGACAATGGTCGCTGCCTGTGACCTCGGGCAAAATCATGCTGTCCCGAACGCGGGAACGGAGCCTGTCGCTCACGACGAAATAATCGATGCGCCAGCCCGTGTTCCGCGCGCGCGCGTTGTTCATATAACTCCACCACGAGTATGCATCCCGCCGGTCGGGATACAGGAAGCGGAAGCTGTCCGTGAACCCATCGGCGAGAAGAGTCGTGAACTTGCCGCGCTCCTCATCCGTAAAGCCCGCGTTCCTGCGGTTCGCTGCGGGATTTTTGATATCAATCTCCTGATGAGCGACGTTGAGGTCTCCGCAGAGTACAACCGGCTTATGCGCGTCCAACTCCTTGATATAAGCGCGGAACGCGTCCTCCCAATCCATACGGTGCTCGAGGCGCATCAACTCGCGCTGCGAGTTTGGCGTGTAACAAACAACGAAGTAATACTCCTCATACTCGAGGGTAATCACCCGTCCCTCCCTGGGAAAGCCCAGCCGATCCATTCCCGGCAGGTCGAACGCAACAGCGAGGGGCTGCCTTTTCGTGAATACCGCCGTGCCGGAATAGCCTTTTTTTTCGGCGCTGTTCCAGTAGGTGTAATACCCTTCCGGCGCAAAATCTACCTGCTCCGGCTGCAGCTTGGTTTCCTGCAGCCCGAGAATATCCGCATCGATCATCGCGAAGAACTCGGCAAAGCCTTTTGTCAGACAGGCGCGTAGGCCGTTGACATTCCATGAAACGAAACGAAGCATATCAACCCTCCCTGTAAAATGTGCAGCCGCCGATAAACTCGCGCAAAATGCTCGTGGGCGAAATCTCGTCCTCAATGTTTGCGTCGAGAAAATAGTTGAGGAATTTTACGATATCCCTTGCCGCGGCAAAGCACTTGCTTTCCGCAGGCACTTCCTTGAGAAGAGGAAACACATATTTGCGAAGAACCGCGATTTCATAAACAAGGGTCGTATTGAAGAAGGCGTCCGCATTTTCTTGATAGGGAAAAATCCATTTTTCCTCGCCCTGCCGCACACTTGGCCACATCGAGAGCGTGCGCTCCATCGAAGCGCCGCGCGTGTTATAGTCGCGGACAAGGCGGCGAAGAAGCCTTACATCCGTCGTGCGGATGCGATTGTGATCATCGAGGTTGAGCGTCGTCAGTGCGCTGACATACACGCGGAACAGCTTGGATTCGTCGATCCCGCCACTCACGAGCGACGGGTTGAGCCCGTGTATCCCCTCGATGATCATCGGCTGCCCTTCCTTCGAGCGGACTTTTTTTCCCTCCGGCGCGCGTTTGCCGAGCTTGAAGTCAAACAGCGGGGTTTCAACCTCCTCGCCGCGCAAGAGAGCGGACAGGTCGCTGTTGAAGCGCGGGATATCGAGCGTGTTGATGTTTTCGAGATCCATCTCCCCATGTTCATCCACGGGAATCTGATCGCGGTCGATGTAATAATTGTCCAGGGAAAGCATGATCGGTTCTTGCCCGAGTACGCGAAGCTGCGTCGCGATACGGTGCGCACTCGTGGTTTTTCCCGAAGAGCTGGGGCCGGACACGAGCACTGCGCGCGCGCCGCGTTCCACGATTCCATCCGCGATGGACGCATAGCTTTTTTCATGGAGCGCTTCGTTGACCCGCACAAGCTCCCGGACGGAACCATCCCGAACCATGGTGTTGAGCTCGTAGACCGTGGCGCATTTCATGAGCTTGCCCCAATCGTCGCTCTGACGGAACACATTGGCAAGTTTGGGCAGCTCCGTATAGTCAGAGGGAACATCCGGTTCATCCGAGCGTGGCATGAGCATAATCAGCGCACCGTTCTCATAGCGTAGGCGGAACACATCACAATAGTCGGTAGAAGGCGCCATTTCCCCATAGAAGTAATCCATGTAGCCATCCGCCGAATAAACGTCAAAATAGTTAAAATTGCGCCAACGGAGCAGATCCGCCTTGTCGCGCTGGCCGTCCTTTTCATAGAAGGCAATGGCGTCTTTAATATCCAGGCGCTTTCGTTCAAGCGGAAGTGCCGCGCGCGCAAGGTTTCGCATCTCGCTTTCCAACCGAAGTACATCCTGTGCGGTCAGCTTCGGGTCTTTGTCAATCGTGATATAAAGGCCGGGCCCAAGCGAATAGCGCACGAATACGCGCGCGCCCGGAAACAGTTTGCGCACGGCAACGATCAGGATAAACTGCAGCGTGCGCTCATACACGCGGCGGCCCATATCCTCGCCATAGCGCAGCAGGTGCACCTCGCAATCCTTGAAGGGGGTATATCGGAGGCTGAATACCTCGCCGCCGATCTGTGCGGCAAGCGGCCTCATTTTAAGCGAATACACGCCGGTTCCTATCCTTTTAACCGCATCGAGCAGGCTTTCGCCGTGCTTGAGCTCACAAGCGGTTCCGTCGATCGCAACTTTCATACAATTTCTTCCTCCGAACATACTGACTTTTTTATTATACAACAAAATAGTATGTAAGGAAGCCAATGCTGAACAAATTTTGAAATGTTGGCGAATTATTCATGCCGCGGCGGATAGTATGATATAATGCTTGCGACAGAAAACGGACGGAGCGTTTATGAAGAAAAGACAAAACTCATTCGTGCAGGGCGCAGCGATCCTCGGCATCGCCGGCCTGCTCGTCAAGATAATCGGCGCGATTTTTCGCATTCCTTTCGCCAACGCCGTCGGTCCGGAGGGAGCCGCCTATTACGAGGCCGCCTATTCATACTACGGATTCCTCCTTGTGATTTCCTCCTCCGGCCTGCCTACGGCGATTTCCAAAAAGGTCAGCGAATACGTCGCGCTCGGTGACCACCGCAGCGCACGGGAGGTATTGAATGTATCCCTCGTGCTGCTCGCCTGCATCGGCCTTGTGACCAGCGTTATCATGTATTTCGGCGCGGAAACGTTCGCAAAAATCACGTCTTATGAAGAAACCCTGTATTCTTTCCGCGCGCTCGCGCCGGCGCTGTTGTTCGTAAGCATCATGTGTGCTTACCGCGGCTACCTGCAGGGCATGCAGCGTATGACCGGCACGGCCCTTTCGCAGATCGCAGAGCAAATCGGCAAGCTCGCCTTCGGATTGACCCTTGCAATCAAGTTCCTTCCCAAAGGACCGGAGTTCGCTGCAATGGGCGCATTCATCGGCATTTCCATATCCGAATTCTTTGGGCTGGCTGTTGTCTTTTTCTTCTACATGCGGCGCAAAAAGGCGTTCGACACGCGGGTCGCAAAGTCTGACTCGCAGCAGGTCGGCTTCGGGCCGCTTTCAAAAGCGCTGCTGCTCGTCGCGGTGCCGATCACCATCGGTGCATCCATCAGCCCGCTCGCCGCCATGGTGGACAGCGCAATGATCGGGCGCATGCTCCAAAGCCTCGGCTACACGGAGGAACTGAGCAAAACCGCCTACTCGTTGCTGCGCACCTATGTGACAACGCTCATCAACATGCCCGGGGTGCTGACGATGGCGCTCGCGATGAGCCTTGTGCCGGCCATATCCTCCCGCATTGCACGGCGCGATTTCAACGGCGTCCGGGACGCCTCCCGCATGGGCCTTAAACTAGCGCTGATCATCGGCGTGCCTTGCGCGGTGGGTTTGTTCGTACTGGCACAGCCCATCCTGCACATGCTGTATCCCAAGCTGAGCGAGGCGGAGCTTACGCTGGCGGTTGACCTGATGCACACGGCAAGCGTCGGGGTGATCTTTCTGTCGATGGTGCAGTCGATGACGGGTGTCATTCAGGGGCTCGGCAAGCAGATGGTGCCCGTGATCAATCTGTTCATCGGCTTTGTGCTCAAAGTTGTGGCGCTGTTCGTTTTGATGCGCATCCCTTCGATCAACATCCAGGGCGCCGCGATTTCCACCGTTATCTGCTATGCCTTTGCCGGCGTTGCTGACACCATCTATATGATGCGCCGTACAAAGATGCCCCTCCGAGTATTCGATCTGTTCGGGAAACCCCTCATTGCTTCCGCCGTGATGGGTGGTGTCGTGTATCTGATTTACGATTTTATCTCCGCCAGCGGGCATATGACCACCGCGACGCTCTTTGCCGTGGCGGTCGGTGTTTGCGTGTACGCGGCGCTGATCGTCGTTCTGCGCATGTTCTCGCCGGATGAACTCAGTTTTATCCCCGGCGGCGACAAGCTAAAAAAACTGACTTACAGAAACAGGCAGGCATAAGTAATATGAAGCTGACAATCGTTCCCCTCTCTACCCCTGGAAGCATCACGGCGGCCGCAAAGGACGCCGTGATCCACGCGGAAAAGCTGTTTCTCCAGACCGCCGAGCACCCTTCCTGCGCATGGATGCTGCAGGCAGGTCTTGCTTATACAAGCATGGATGAACTGTACACAAACAGCGGTGATTTCGACACGCTCAACGCCGCCATTGTCGATAGGCTTATTTCCTGCGAATCGAACGCGGCGTATGCCGTGCCTGGCCGAGGGCCCGGCGCTGCCATGAAGGTGGAACTGCTCCGGGTTGCCGCCGAAAAAGATGTTGAGCTTACCTTCCTGTCCGGTCCCGGTTACGCGCAAGCCGCGCTCGCCGAACTTCCAGCGGTTGTGTTGAGCGACGTTCGCATCCTTGAGGCCGGCGCCCTGCCCGCGCGGATCGATCCATACGTTGCGCTGTGCGTGGAGGAAATCGACACGCCGATGCGTGCCTGTGAGGTAAAGCTCGCGCTGAGCGAATATTACCCCGACGAGTACGAGGTTTTTTTCTGTCATATGACCAAAGACGGCGCGTATTCCGTTTTGTCCATCCCGCTTTACGAGCTGGACAGGCAGCGGGCGTATTTCGCGGCGGATGTGCTGGTCGTTCCCGCCGGATCCTTCGAGCGGCTCACGCGGCATGGAATCGAAGGGCTGACCGGTGTGATGGAGCGCCTGCGTGCACCGGGCGGCTGCCCTTGGGATGCCGAGCAAACGCACGACAGCCTGAAAAAATCCCTTGTTGAGGAAACCTACGAAGTGCTTGATGCGATCGAGCACGGCGACACGGACGCGCTCTGTGAGGAGTTGGGCGATCTGCTGCTGCAGATCGTGTTTCACGCCCAAATCGAGGCGGAACTGCGCGCGTTCACCTTGCGGGATGTGACGACCGGCATCGTCAACAAGCTGGTTTACCGACATCCGCACGTGTTCGGCGACGTCGCGGTGAGCGGTTCGGCAGAAGTACTCGCCAATTGGGAGCAATTAAAAAAGAAGGAAAAGCATCAGGATACGGTCACTGAGGCGATGGAAAGCATCCCGCAAAGCTTTCCGGCGCTCATGCGCGCACAGAAGCTTCAAAAAAAAGCGTCGTCCGTCGGTTTCGACTGGCCGGAAGCTTCCGGCGCGCTCGATAAACTACTCGAAGAAGCAAGCGAACTGCGCGATGCGATCGCAGACAACGAGAGTGAAGTGCGTATTCGCGAAGAAGCGGGTGATCTGCTTTTCAGCGCGGTGAATGCGGCGAGGCTGGCCGGGTGCGACGCAGAACTGTCTCTGAAGGCGGCGAACGACAAATTTTTTAAGAGATTTGCCGAACTGGAACGCAGTGTAACAAATGACGGCCTCGACATGGCACGGCTCGACCTCGACGATCTGAACCGACGCTGGGAACGCATAAAAAGGGCTAAATAACTAAGATTTTTACGATGTAATCCTTCAATTAAAGCTTGTACAATCCGGTAAAAGCTGATACAATATTGCGAGGATAAACCCATGCAAATTTTAGGAGGATATAAAAATGAACAAAACCGAACTCATTGCCGCCGTAGCTGAAAAAAGCGGCCTTTCCAGGAAAGATGCCGAAAAGGCGATTACTTCCGCCCTAACCATCATCACCGAAACCCTCAAGCAGGGCGAAAAGGTTCAGCTCGTTGGTTTTGGAGTGTTCGAAACCCGCGTCCGCCCCGCCCATAAGGGCCACAACCCCATGACCGGCGCCGAGATCGAGATTGCCGAGAGCAAGGCCCCCGCCTTTAAGGCCGGCAAGGCGCTTAAGGAATCCCTCAACTAAGATATCGCTTCCTAAGCGGACTGTTTGAAGCGGCAGTCCGCTTTTTATTGCCGCCTCATAGCGATATGCGCGATTTGAATCGATCAAATAGCCGCAATATCGGTTTTCCGAAAAGAATGTATATTAAAAGGGCCATGACGGCCCTTTTTTGATTACTCCGCAAGCGCGTCCAGCAGGTGTTCCTGCATCCGCTCGGGGTTCGCCTTCCCTTTCAGCTCAGCCATCGCGCGACCCATCAGGGCTTTCATCGCAACTTGTTTGCCTGCTCGTAAATCATTTGCCATGCCCGCGTTTTCCGATATGACGCGCCGCGCGGTTTCCCTCAGAATCGCATCGTCGCTGATTTGCTCGAGGTCGAGCGCAGCGAGGACGGCTTCCGGCTCATCTCGCGTTCCCCACAGCGCGCCGATGATTTTTTTCGCGCCGCCGCCGTTGATGCGGGTCTCGCCCAGCATATCCGCCACCGCCGCAGCCTGCTTAGGCTGGAGGGCGATTTCCTGTGACTCGCCGTCGTTCATCAGGCGAAGCACCTCCGAGAGCATCAGAGAAGCCAACATTTTCGGATATCGCGTCAGCTCCGCCGCGCACCCGAAAAAGTCTGACACAGCGCAATCCAGCACCAACCGTTCGCTGTGATAGGCAGAAAGGCCGTATTGATCCATATAAATCCGCCTGCGCTCATCCGGCAAGGTCGGGATCTCCGCCGCGATGCGCGAAAGCGTTTCCTCGTCCGTAACGATAGGCGCAAGGTCAGGATCGGGAAAATACCGGTAGTCGTTCGCGTTCTCCTTGGAACGCATCGGCTGGGTTTTGCCCGTTGCCGGGTCAAAACGGCGCGTTTCCTGCACGATTTCATCCTCCGCCTCAAGCGCTTGCGTCTGGCGGACAAACTCGAATTCGATCGCCTTTGCGACAAACGCGAAGGAATTGAGGTTCTTGATCTCCGCACGCGTACCGAGCCGTTGCGCGCCCTGCTCGCGCACGGAGATGTTCACATCGCAGCGGAGTGAACCCTCGTTCATTTTTGCGTCGGATATGCCGGTATAGAGCACGATGCTGCGCAGTTTCTTTAGGTATGCCACCGCCTCTTTTGCGCTTCGCATATCCGGTTCCGACACGATCTCGATGAGCGGCACACCACAGCGGTTGAGGTCGATAAGCGTGCCGTACTTTTCATCGTGTACAAGCTTGCCCGCATCCTCCTCGATGTGGATACGCGTGATGCCCACGTGTTTTTCCCCCTCCTCCGTAGCGATATCCACATAGCCGTTCGCGCACAAAGGCAAATCATACTGGGAGATCTGGTAAGCCTTGGGAAGGTCGGGATAGAAGTAATTCTTGCGGTCGCTCTTTGAAAAACGCGCGATCTCGCAGTGCGTCGCAAGGCCCGCCCGAATCGCGTACGCCACGACCTTTTCGTTGAGTACAGGCAGCACACCCGGCATCCCCGCGCAAACCGGGCAGCATTGTGTGTTCGGCTCCGCCCCGAAAGCCGTTGGACAGGAGCAGAATATCTTTGTTTTCGTCTTTAATTCAACATGAACTTCCAGTCCGATGACCATTTCATACATTGCGCTCATTTGCCAATCGCCCCCAATTCCGTTTCAAGCGCCAGCGCTGCGCGCAGGACGCCGCTTTCATCAAAGACCCTGCCCATCAGCTGCAATCCGATCGGCATCCCGCTGCGATCCCTCCCGCAAGGCATCGACAGGGCGGGAACGCCCGCGATGTTCGCCGGGACGGTACACACGTCGCTTAAGTACATTTCCATCGGGTCGCTCTTCTCTCCGAAACGCCACGCCGTCATGGGTGCTGTAGGAGACAGGATGAGATCATACCGACTGAACGTCGCCTTGAATCCTTCCATAATGAGTGTGCGCACCTGAAGTGCCTTTTTATAATACGCATCGTAATAGCCCATGCTCAGGGCGAAAGTTCCAAGCATGATGCGCCTTTTGACCTCCACGCCGAAGTATTCCGAGCGCGTGTTGGCATACAGTTCATCAATCCCATCAAAGCCGGAAGCACGCGATCCGTAACGCACGCCGTCGAAACGGGCAAGATTGCTGGAAGCCTCCGCGCTTGAAATCACATAGTAAGCGGGCAGCGCGCTTTTCAACGCCGACATGGAGATCGTATCTACCTTTGCACCACATCTTTCGCAGGCTTGCACGGCGTTCGCAACCGCCCTTTTTACATCCTCCGCCACGCCTTCCCCCATTAGTTCCGTCGGCAGGGCGATGCGAAGGCCGGCGATACCCTCCTCGATTCCCTTTGAAAAATCCGGCGTTTCCGCCCGAACGGAAGTGCTGTCCTTCCGATCATGCCCCGCGATCAACTGCAGCGCCGCGGCACAATCGCGCACGTCGCGTGCGATCGGCCCAATCTGGTCGAGGGAAGAGGCGAACGCCACAAGCCCGTAACGCGATACGCGCCCGTACGAGGGTTTCATCCCGACAACGCCGCAGAATGCCGCAGGCTGACGAATAGAACCGCCGGTATCCGAACCGAGCGTAAAGGCGGCCATCCGCGCAGCGACAGCCGCTGCCGAACCGCCGGAGCTGCCCCCCGGCACCCTTGCGGTATCCGCCGGGTTTCTCGTGGGATAAAACGCGGAGTTTTCGGTACTCGAACCCATTGCAAATTCATCCAAGTTGAGCTTACCGAGTATGACCGCACCGGCGCCGGCAAGCTTTTCCGCGACGGTTGCGTCGTAGGGCGGCACGAAGTGTTCAAGCATCTTGCTGCCGCAGGTCGTTCGTACGCCCTTCGTGCAGAGGTTGTCCTTGATGCCAACCGGCACGCCGTCCATCGCGGAGCGCGCTTCACCGCGCGCACGGCGGGCGTCGCTCTCCCTTGCCGCTTTGAGCGCGGCTTCGTCTGTCACACTCAGGTAGGCGCAGATCTCCGCGTTTTTTATCCGGATGTTCTCCAGATACTCCTGCGTAGCCTCTGCGGATGATATCTCCTTCGCGCCGATCGCACGCGCAAGTTCCAAAGCGCTTAATTCAATGATCCCTTTCATGTTCTTCTCCTTATTCCACGACGCGAGGCACAAGCAGAAACCCGCCGTGCGCCTCCGGCGCACCGTCGAGCAGCGTCCGTTGATCCATTGGCGTTCCGATCTCATCCGCACGCATCACGTTATAGAGCTGCGCCGCGTGCGCGGTCGGCTCTACGCCCCGCGTATCGATTTCCGAAAGCGTATCCGCAAAAGCGACGATGCCGCGCATATCCTCCTGCATACGCAGCGCCTCCTCATCCGACAGGCGAAGCTGGGCAAGCTGCGCCACGCGCGCGACGTTTATGGCGGCTTGCGGGCGTTTGCGCTCAGTTTGCGGCCGCGCCGCCGTTTCTTGCGCCTCGGAAGTGAGGCCGAGGATGTTCAGCTGCGCCGCGTCCACATGGGAGGGTGCCTGCGTCAGCGGGCAGGAAGCATCTTTGATTTTAGGAAACGCGATCACCTCGCGCAGTGAAGGCGCGCCGATGAGCAGCATCACGAGCCGATCGAGGCCGAACGCAAAGCCCGCATGCGGCGGCGTGCCGTATCGGAACGCACGGATCATGAAGCCGAAGCGCTCTTCAATCTCAGCCTGCGTAAAGCCCAGCGCGCGGAACATGCGCTCCTGCACGACGCTGTCATGGATACGCACGCTGCCGCTGCCAAGCTCCACGCCGTTGAGGACAACGTCGTATGCCTGCGCGCGCACGCGTGCAGGATCGGTTTCCATCCATTCGATATCCTCGGGATAAGGCATCGTAAACGGATGATGCGTCGCGAGATAGCGCCCCTCCTCCTCGGAATACTCAAATTCCGGAAACTCCGTCACGAGCAGAAAGCGGAAGTCATCCGCTCGGCGGAGCGCTCGCATATCCGCGATATCGAGGCGAAGTCGTCCGAGCACATTGCGCACAACCGCGAGCCGATCCGCGCAGAACAAGATGAAATCCCCCGGTTGCGCCTCTGTGCGGCTGAGGATTTTTTGCATATCATCGTCGGAGAAATATTTGGTTAAAACAGAATACGGCTCGCCGTTTTCGCGCAAAGCAATCCACGCCATGCCGCCCGCGCCGTAAGTCTGCGCTTTTTCAGTGAGCGCTTCAATTTCGCTTCTGGTCATCGACGCGCCGCCCGGAATATTGATCGCGCGCACGACGCCGCCGCGTCCGATCACCTGCCGAAACACCTGAAAGCCGCAGGAGGCTAGCGCTTGTGTGAGTTCAACGATGGGCAGCCCGAAGCGAAGGTCCGGCTTATCCGAGCCGTAACGATCCATCGCCTGCGTCCACGTCAAGCGGGGAAAATCATCATCGATCTGTCTGCCCATGACGGAGCGGAAGATGCTCTTGAACAGACTTTCCAGATGCCGCAGGACATCCTCCTGCTCCACAAAAGCCATTTCCATATCCACCTGTGTAAATTCCGGCTGACGGTCTGCGCGCAGATCCTCGTCGCGGAAGCATCTGGCAACCTGATAATACCGATCGACGCCGCCAACCATCAGAAGTTGCTTGAATATCTGGGGGGATTGCGGCAGCGCATAAAACTTGCCCTTATGCATCCTGCTGGGAACGAGATAGTCCCGTGCGCCTTCCGGCGTGGATTTGGTCAGCATGGGCGTTTCCACGCAGGTGAAGCCTGCACTGTCCAGGTAGTCCTGCGCCGCTTTCTGAACCGTGTGACGGAAGCGCAGGTTGTGTTGCATCTCAGGCCGCCTGAGATCCAGATAGCGGTAGGTGAGGCGCAAATCCTCGCGAACCGTCTGACTTTCCATCGAAAAGGGGAGCTGCGCCGAACGGGAGAGCAACGTAATTTTATCCGCGCGAAGCTCGATTTCGCCCGTGGCGATCTTCGGATTGCGCGTTTCTTCATCGCGGGGATGCATCGTGCCCTCCACAGCGATTACAGATTGGCCGTTGAGCCGTTCCGCAACGGAAAAGCCGTCCTCGCCGATGTTCTGCCGGTTGAAAACAACCTGCAGCACACCTGTTTTGTCATACAGGTCGATGAACAGCACGCCGCCCATGTCGCGCTTTGCGCTGACCCAACCGCAGGCGCGTGTCCTCTTTCCCAGATGTTGTTCATTGAACAACCCGCAGTATTCATCCCTGTACATCGCACATTCCTCCGCATATATAAATTTAAAATATCGACCACCTTTGGGAACCCGCCGCCCGAAAGCAAATAAAAAAGC
The DNA here is from genome assembly GCA_964550295.1 of uncultured Clostridium sp. Lineage (GTDB taxonomy): Bacteria > Bacillota > Clostridia > Christensenellales > CAG-138 > Phil1. The sequence continues at coordinate 12,581 of CAZJYV010000012.1, forward strand.
CTTCCTCCCCTGAGCATATACCAAATGTATACACCAAGGGGCGAAAAGCTTACTTGCTTCGCGCGGTACCACCCTGCTTGACGGAAATCAAACTCCGTCCACTTATCGGCACGATCATGCCTATCCGCTATAACGCGCGGCGCGCGGCCGAGTCTACTCGCTTTCGCTTTCTTTCGGCGGCTCAGGGCTGTTTTTCACATCGGGCTTATGCGCCGCGCTTCCACCGTCCGCGACTCGCTTTGGCATGCTGCCCGGGCTACTCGACCCGTCGCTGCTTTTGCTGATTTGAAATTAGGGGTACTATATCATTCCGGGCAACCGTTGTCAATACGGTCATTCGACAACAATATGAATGATCATGCGCAAAACCGTTCCTATATCCATTTTTTATTTACTTTACGTTGAGCATACAAACGGCACGCGCCGTGATGCACAGTCCGCGACCTTCATCGTTCATGCCTTCCGTCGTCGTCGCCTTCACGCTGACCCTTGAAACATCACACCCAAGCGTTTGCGCGATATTTTCGCGCATCAGCGCGATATAGGACGCAAGTTTTGGCCGCTGCGCGGTCACGGTCGCATCGATGTTGCACGGTATAAATCCGGCCGTATCGATCAGATGCGCTGTCCGTTCAAGAAGCTCCAGCGAGCGGATGTCCCGATATGCGCTGTCCGTATCGGGAAAATGCGCACCGATGTCGCCAAGGGCTGCAGCACCCAACAGCGCATCTATGATGGCGTGCGTGAGCGCGTCCGCGTCCGAGTGACCGAGCAACCCTTTTTCAAACGGAATCTCCACACCGCCTAGGATGAGTTTTCTGCCATCCGCGAGCCTGTGCGTGTCCTCCCCCATGCCTATGCGCGTTTCTTTGTTGGAAGCGAGCGTAAAGAAAGCAACATCTTCCGGATAGGTGAGCTTTTGGTTGACAATATCGCCCTTTGCGTAGTGTGCCCGATGGCCTGCCGCAAGCCAAACCCCAAGGTCGTCCGTATATTCGCGGCTCTCGTTCGCCGCCTTCTCGTAGGCTTCCCGAATGCGGGCAAGGTTGAACGCCTGCGGCGTCTGCACGGCATACAAACCTTCTCGCGCAACGACATTGCCGTCAGCATCGCGTAACGTATCGCGGACGGGGATCGCCGCAACGCCGCAGCCATAGATGCGCGCACTGTTTACTGCGGCGTCAAACACATGCGCTGAAAGCAGGCTTCGTGCCGCATCGTGGATTGCAACGACGCCCTGATCGTCATACAGCGCGTCGAGAGCGTTACGGGCGGATGCGCCGCGCGTCGTCCCACCATGCGTGACAGCTACGCTGTCATACATGCGCGCGAGCCTTTCGGCTTCCTGCGCGCAATCTGCGGACGTAGCGATGACCGTCCGACAGGGTTTGCTTTTGCTGCCCAGCATGGCCTCCAGCGAGCGTTCAAGCGCCGTTTTTCCGTTGATCGGAATCAGAAGCTTATTGAAGCCCATCCGCTCGGATGAACCTCCCGCGAGGAGGACGGCGTATACTTTATCCATTGCTGATGATCTCGTACATGCCCGAAGCATCCGCCTTCGCAGCATGCTCCTGTATGCTGACGACCTTAACGAGAAAATGCTTCCCGCCCATCAATATATCGAGCGTGTCGCCTTCCTTCACTTCGCTGGCAGGCTTCGCCGTTTTGCCGTTGATGGCGATGCGCCCGAGACTGGCTGCCTCGCTGGCAACGGGGCGGCGTTTGATGATGCGCGAAATTTTCAGGTATTTATCAAGTCTCATCGTTCCTACTCCTCTTTTTGCTCCCATTCATTATATGCGAAACAAGGTGTTTCGTAAACGTAAAAATGGGGCGGATCGCTCCGCCCCACAATGCCTGTTCGACTGGTGTTTATTCTTCGGTCGTCGTGCCGAGCACGCGGTACACTTCCGTGTTGATCACGACGGAGTCGTCGTTCTTCCATTCGTCCAGCAGTGCTTGCCATTCGGTATCCTGCGCGGCGGTGAGTACCTGCGCCTGAATGGCATCGTACACGTCGCCTTCAAGGGCACGCGCGCCGGGCGTTTCATCGCCGACATAGAAGATGATGTGATATCCGTCATCCTCCGCGTACACTTCGGAATACTGGCCGATCGAGAGACCTTTGAAGGCGACCTTGGTGTTGTCCTTCCAGTCCTCTTCGCACTCATAATCGGTCGTGATAAGCATGCCTTTTTCCGCCATGATCGCGCTGGCCGCAAAGTTGCCGTTCTGCGTGTTGGCAAGCATCAGTTCCTTGAAGTCCGCGCCCGCCTGAAGTTGGGCATAGAGATCATCGATCTTCGCTTTGGAGGATGCGGCGTATTCTGCGTAGATTTCATCGCACGCGGTCTGAAGGGTTTGATACTCTGTTATGATCTCTGCCATGCGCGCAGCGTTATCGGTCGTGCCCGCGGCAGCATCCTGGAAGGCAAGCTCCTGATATTCGGTTTTAAGCG
>CAZJYV010000012.1:15049-21086 GCA_964550295.1 uncultured Clostridium sp.
TTGGTGTCGTAATCCTCGGACAGGGTGCCTTCAAAGGCGATAAAGATATCGTAAATACGGTGATACCCTTCGGGTACATACAGGGCCGTCATGCCTTCGCCGGCAGCTTCGAATGTGTTCTGCGCGGTCTGGTAGATGGAAGGATCTTCGGTGTAGGTGGCGGTATCGGTGGTAAGCTGCGTATTATATGCGGTCTGTATATCCTCTTCGCTGACGGTCACATCAGCAAGTTCGCCCTCACGGAGAAGCTCCTGCATATAAATTGAAAGAACATCTTCAGTGATGTAGGCAACGTATTCTTCGTAGGTCACATCATCCTTGCTCATATTGTAAGCGGCTTCCTCAAGGATGAGCGCGTCGATCCGCTCCTCAACATTGATGCTGCTGTCGCTGGCGTATTCTTCCTCAGCCTGTGCGCGGTAATAGTCTTCCATCGCGGCAAGCTCCTCCTGCACGCGCTTGTCAAGGTCGGCCTGCTGCTCATCCGTAAGCTTGTCATAACCCAGTTCGGCAGCCTTCACTTCCACGAGTTTTTCCTCGATCATTTGGGTGACGATGTCGTCCTGGAACTGCTGCAAGGTCGCCTCGTCGCTGGTTACATCATATCCGTAATAGGAAAAATATGTAACATAGCTATCGAACTTGGTTTTTACGTCGCCCAGCGTGATCGTTTTATCGCCAACCTGCGCAACAACGGCGGTCAAGTCGAGTTCGGAGGCTGCCGTATCCGTCGGTTCGGCGGTATTCGTTTCATCATCCGTCAGCTGGCACGCTGCAAAAAGGGGCAGCAGCATGAACATAGCCAGCAAGATGGAAATCCATTTTTTCATTATGTTTTCTCCTTCGTTTAGTCGGCGTAAGCCTCGTATATTATATCATTAATGCGCAATTACGCAATCGACAACCATGTAAACAAACTGTGGCAGCATTCCGTATAAACTCTGCGCATCCGTGCGCGGACGACGGATCACGAGCGCAGGCGTTTCGGAATACATGAATTGCGCGCCATCTATCCGTTCCGCCACCGCGTACAGCTTTGCCCCGTCGAGCGGCGCGCTCTTGTCGAACACAAAGCGGATCTCTCCATCCCGCACGCTCAGCTGCATGACATAAGCCCGCGACGCTTCAGCCTTGAGCAGGGCAATGTTGATCAGACTGGCGGTTTCCATGGGGATGTCGCCGTAACGGTCGATCAGTTCATCCTGCACGTCATACACATCCTCGCGCGAAGCGATCAACGCGATGCGTTTATACATGGAAAGCCGATCCGTTTCGCGCGGAATATATCCATGCGGGATCGAGGCGGACACGGGGATATCCATCACCGTATCGACGCGCACGGGCTCAGGTTCGCCGCGCGCCTCGCGAACTGCGCCCTCGACGATCTTGCAGTACAGGTCATACCCGACAGCCGCCATATGTCCGTGCTGCTCAGGCCCCAAAAGGTTGCCTGCGCCGCGGATTTCAAGATCGCGCATGGCGATTTTGAAGCCCGCCCCGAACTGGGTGAACTCGCGGATAGCGGACAAGCGCTTTTCCGCAATATCGGTCAGAACCTTGTCCTTCACAAACGTCAGGTACGCATAACCCAGTCTTGAGCCGCGCCCGACCCGTCCGCGCAGCTGATACAGTTGCGAAAGACCCATTTTATCCGCGTCGTATATAATGATGGTGTTAACGTTGGTGATGTCAAGTCCGCTCTCGATGATGGTGCTGCACAAAAGCACATCATACGCCTGATCCATGAAGTCGAGCATCGCGCGTTCGAGCGCGCGCTCCGGCATCTGCCCGTGGGCGAATGCAACACGCGCCTCAGGAACAAGCACCCGCAGGTATTCCGAAAAGCGCTCCATGCCCTGCACGCGGTTATACACGAAATAAACCTGTCCCCCGCGGCCGAGCTCTTTCAGGATCGCCTCGCGGATGACGGAATCGGAATATTCCATCACATAGGTCTGTACGGGGTAGCGCTGCTCCGGCGGCGATTCGATCACAGACATATCGCGGATGCCGGTCATGGACATATGCAGCGTGCGCGGAATGGGCGTTGCCGACAGGGTCAGGCAGTCCACGTTCCTGCGCATATCCTTAATCTGTTCCTTATGACCCACGCCGAAGCGCTGCTCCTCGTCGATGATCAGAAGTCCAAGGTCCTTGAACTTTACATTCTTGGAAAGCAGTTTATGCGTGCCGACAACCACGTCGATTTTGCCGCTTGCAAGTCCCTCCAGCGCAGCCTTTTCACGCGCGGGCGTGTTGAAACGCGAAAGCAGCGCCACGTTCACGGGGTACCCCGCAAAGCGCGAGGCGAGCGTGCTGTAATGCTGCTGCGCAAGGATGGTCGTGGGTACGAGGAAAGCGACCTGTTTGCTGTCCATCACCGTTTTAAACGCGGCGCGCAAGGCAACTTCCGTTTTGCCGTAACCAACGTCCCCGCACAGAAGGCGATCCATCACGCGGTCGTCCTCCATGTCCTTTTTGATATCGGCGATCGAGGTGAGCTGATCCGGCGTTTCCCGGTACGGAAAGCTGTCCTCCAGCGTTTTCTGCCACTGCGTATCGGGCGAAAAGGCATGACCTTTTCGGTGCATCCGGTCGCCGTACAAACGCACGAGATCGAAGGCGAGCGCCTTGACGCTCTCGCGCGTGCGGGAAACGGTTCGCTGCCATTCCCCCGAGCCGAGTTTTGAGAGGCGCGACTGATCCTCCTCACCGCCGATGTATTTCTGCACGCGGTCGAGCTGATCCGTCGGGATATAAAGCTTGTCACCCGCCGCGTAAATCAGGTGCAGATAATCCCGCGTAACACCTGCTGCAGTCAGTTTTTCCACACCGATGAAGCGGCCGATGCCGTGTACTTCGTGTACGACGAGATCACCCGGCTGCAGCTCCGAAAAGGCAAGCTGCGGTTTTCGCTTTCTGGACGGCGCGGTCTTCTCGCGCGCCGCTCCGTAAAGCTCGGTTTCGCTGATGGCGGCAAACCGGATCTCCGGATACTCGAAGCCCCGTCCGATCGACTCGCCGGCGATGAGTATTTCACCCTCGACTGTATCGCGTTCGAGACGGTCCGTTACGGCCGCGTCTACCCCCGCGTCGATCAGCATATCCTGCAGGCGCATCGCGTGCGTACCCGCGTAGATCACGGCGGTGTAGCCATGTTTCTTCCAACTGATGATGTCCGCCGCCAACGCCTCGCCCGCGCCGATATAGCGCGAAGCGGGCCGCGTTTCAAAGCGGTAAAGCTCCCTGGGGCGGATGAGTCCGTAGGTTCGCGTGAGCGCAAAGAGCATCGCTGTGCGCGGCGTATCGAGCGCGGAAATCAGCTTGGACGGCGGGCCCAGAAGCTCCGCTTCCTCAGGCTCCGCCTCACCCGCGGCGATGAGGTTGCTGACAAGCTCCAGATGGTTATTGTGCGCAAGCTTTGCGCTTTCCTCCACGCGCTGCGGTTCGTCGATGAGGATGACGGCATCCTTTGGCAGATAATCCGTCACATACGTTTCAGGGTAGAACAGCGGCAGCATCTTTTCCGCGCCGGCGGGGGTTGCGCCCTCCTTGAGGGTATGGTATTCCGCCTCCAGGCGCGGCTTCTTCCGCATTGCGCGCATCCCCGCCTCGCGCGCCTTTGCCGTTAGCGGCGCTTCCGTTGCGGGCGGCACGGCGCAGACCTCGATGTTTTCCACCGAGCGCTGGCTCACGGGATCGTAGGTTCGCATGGTGTCGATCTCATCGTCAAACAACTCGATGCGAACAGGCAGCTCCGCCGTGATCGGGAACACATCCAGATAGCCGCCGCGTAGGCAGAATTGACCTTTTCCCTCACACAGATCAACGCGCTCATAACCCGCATCCACAAGGGCGGCGCTCAACGCGCGCAGATCCACACGCTGGCCGGATTTGAGGTTCCTCGAGCAGGAAAGCAGCGCCTCCGGCGGCGCGAGGCGCTGCAGAAGCGTTTCCGCAGCAACCACAAGCATGAGCTGCTCTCCGGATGCAAGCCGGCTGAGCGCTTCAACCCGCCTCGCGGCTAGCCCTGCGGATGCCGCAACCGCCCTGCCGCCAAGCGGTGTTTCCCGCGCGGGCAGGTGATAGACGCTTTTGGTGAAATAGGCTGCATCCTCCGCGATGCGCGCGGCGGAGGTTTCGTTTGCGGTTACGATGAGCAATGTTTTACCGATATCGGCAAAAAGACCGGCCGAAACATGCGCGCGGTGTGCTTCGCCAAGCCCGAACACCGCCGCGCATCCGCCCGCTGACGCGAGATTCGCGCTCAGCCTTTCATATTCAGGATGTTTTTTCAGGATACGGATGAGCGGGTGATCAGCCATCGATCCTCCCGGCAGCGGCGTCCGCACCCTGCGGCGGCACAGCTTCGCCGTCGTCCATCGCCTGCTTTTTACCTCTGTGCGCGCGCTTGTTGAAGCGCGCCTGTGCGTCCGCAAGTCCGCCTCCGGCGATCAGCTCGACGGCGTCCGCCGCTTCGCAAATCGTCGCCTTCAGCTTTTCCATATCCTCACCCGGGGGCATACCCAGCACATGGGCGGCCATATCCCGCCCGCCTTCGGGCGAACCGATCCCCACGCGCACGCGGGGAAAGTTATCGAACCCCAACTGGTAAATCACGCTTTTCATACCGTTATGCGAGCCTGCGGAGCCGCCTTCCCGCACGCGGATGGTGCCTATTGGGATATCCGCGTCGTCATAGACGAGAAGAAGGTTTTCCGGCGGAACCTTATACCAGTTGACGAGGTCGCGCACCGCCCAACCGGAGTTGTTCATGAAGGTTTCCGGTTTCGCAAGCACAACCTTCTGCGAAGCGATTCTGCCCTCGCCGAACACGCTCCTGAAATTGCTGCGGCGTATTTCTATCTGATGGCGCTGCGCAAGCACATCGAGCGTCATAAAACCGATGTTGTGTCGCGTCATCGCGTATTCCCTGCCCGGATTTCCGAGGCCTACGATCAGAAACATACCGTTTCCTCCGATCTTTCATCTCAAGCGCATATGCCCTCATGCCGTTTTGCATGGGGGTGTTGCAAGGGTATTATAGCGGAAGCGCTTCGTTCACGCAATGGGGAATCCGCTCGAAACCCCACTTTTGCTAGGTTCGCACGGATTCAAATACAGCGCGCGATACCCTGTGGATCGCCATATCGAAATCGGGCGCGTTCACATCGTTTGCGAGGATGCAGATTACATAAGGATGCGAACCCTCCACGATGCCCACGTCGTTTGTGATGCCCTCATCCTCCCCCGTTTTATTCGCAACGCGCACATCGCGCGGAAGGGCAAGCGGCAGCTTGCCGCAGAGCCTCTGCTCGGATAGGATGGCGAACATATCCGCCGAAGCTTTGGCGGACACAAGCCCGCCGCGGTAGATCAGCTCGAGGAGCCTGCCCATATCCGCCGCCGTCACATGGTTTTCGAGGCCGCGCGCGGATGCTTCCCCATCAAACAACAATCGGTTAAGGCGTGTCCCCGCAAGACCGAGGGCGCTGATGTTTGCATTGATCGCATCGATCCCGAGGCGGTTGATCACAAGGTTCGTCGCTGTGTTGTCCGAAAGGGCGATCATGAGAGTCACTAGATCGATGAAAGTCGCCTCTACGCCGTCGTGCATGAGGTTAAGCGAACCGCAGCCGGACAGCTTATCCTCGGGGCGGATGATAAAGCGCTCATCCCGGCAGACCAGCCCAGCTTCCATCTGGCGAAACGCCTCCGCCATAACCGGCAGCTTGATAACGCTTGCCGCAAGCAGGGGCACGTCTCCGTTATGCGCGTACGTTTCCCCCGTGACGAGATCTTTGAAATAGAGGCCGACCCGCCCGCCGAGCGGCAGAAAAGGTGAAAGCACGGATGCGTCCATGGTGGGGCTCCTTCTATCAGACGCTTTTGGGACTGTTGAGATACGCGAGGATGGCATCCACCGAGCGATCCTCCACATGGAGGATGCTTTCCCGTTCAAGGATATCACCGAGCCGATGCGCGTCCGAGGAATACAGGATATGGCAGCGTTCCGTTCCGGCGTGTTCCGGTACGG
>CAZJYV010000013.1:0-16643 GCA_964550295.1 uncultured Clostridium sp.
GGCGCTGTTGAACTGCACGCGGAATCCGCGATTGACATTCACGCTGCCGGCATCATCCACCCAGGTAACGCGAAACTCGATAACGCGTTCGGGCTCGACAAGACGCTCCAGAAGGCCGGCCTTCTGATATTCGGGATGCTGGTCGACAACGGTTTCAAGCGACTTGAGAACTTCTTCAACGGTCTGAAGGAATTCAGGCTCGTTTTTGTCTCGCTTTTGAACCTTATTCAGGACTTCCTGAATGTAAGCGTTCATGGTATACCTCCAACTTTAATCCGATTGATTTGTGCGCTTGACATACGAAAAAGCCTATGCACGCACACCACCGATATCATAAAACGAAGCAGGAAAAATGTCAATACGAGCAGGGCTTTGTTGAACTATATATTTATTTTCAATAAAAAATGCAGTTTATCTTGCACCCATCAACAATTGCTCATAGGTTGGGAGAGGCCAAAGAACAGAGGACGTAACCTGCTCAAGCGCGTCCGCGGCCTCACGCAGCTCCGCCATCGCAGGCAGAATCTGATCCCGGCAAACGATGCTGGTGGTGTAGGAGTCATCCGCGGCTTCCGCTTGCGCAAGCGCTTCTTCCAGCGCGATTGCACGCGTATCCAACTGCTCCAGCAATCTGTCCCCTTCGATCAGCCTGCGCTTTTCGCTCGCAGCGCCGACGCCTGCTGCAACTTTCGCGTTGAGCGCTTCCGCCACGCGCCTTTGCGCCTTCGAGCACGCGGGGATGATCTCGCGCCGTGCCATCTCCAGCATGGTGCGCGCCTCGATTCTTGTGACCTTCGTGTAGCTTTCGAGGGAAACCTCATAACGGGCATGAATTTCCCGCTCGGAGAAGATGCCGTATTTCGTGAAAAGCGCGATATTTTCGGGCATGATATAGCGCGGCAGCGCATCCACCGTGGTTTTCAGTTCAAAGAGCCCGCGCGCGTGCGCCTCCTCCTTCCAACTGTCGGAATAGCAGTTGCCGCTGAAGAGAATGCGCTTGTGCGCCTTGACGGTTTCAACGATGATGTTCTTTGCGTCTTCTTCGGCATGCTCGGATTGCTCAAGCGCATCGGCAATTTCCGCAAACGCATCCGCGACGATGGTATTGATGATGGTGTTCGCATCCGCGATGGACTGGCTTGCGCCCGGACTGCGGAACTCGAACTTGTTGCCCGTGAAGGCAAACGGAGAGGTGCGGTTGCGGTCGGTATTATCCATGCGGACGCGGGGCATGGCTGTGATGCCGGATGTCAGCATGCGTTCGCCGGCTCCGTCGTATCCGTTGCCGGTGGCAGCCGCCTCGAGGATCTTGTCAAGCTCCTCGCCTACGAATACGGAAACGATGGCCGGAGGCGCTTCGGTTTGGCCCAGACGCAGATCGTTGGCCGCGCTGGCGATGCTCAGGCGAATCAGATCCTGGTGCTCGTCGACCGCTTTGATGATGGCAGTCAGCACGAGAAGAAACAGCGTGTTCTGCGCAGGCGTCTTTCCCGGGGAAAGCAGGTTCACGCCGGTATCGGTCATGAGCGACCAGTTGTTGTGCTTGCCGCTGCCATTCAGACCAGCAAAGGGCTTTTCGTGCAGCAGGCATACGAAGCCGTGTTTGGGCGCCGTTCGCCGGAGTATTTCCATCGTGATCTGGTTGTGATCGGTTGCGATGTTGCTTTCGCTGAAGAACGGGGCCAGTTCGTATTGTCCGGGGGCGACCTCCTTATGCTCGGTCTTGGCGTAAACGCCAAGCTTCCACAACTCGCTGTCAACCTCGCGCATAAAGGCCTGCACGCGCGTATCGATCGCGCCGTAATAATGATCGTCCAGCTCCTGCGACTTGGCGGGCTTCGCGCCGAAAAGCGTTCTGCCGCAAAGGACGAGATCGAGGCGCCGGGTGTACAAGTCCGCATCCACAAGGAAATATTCCTGCTCCGGACCGACCGTGGGCGTTACGCGGGTAACGTCCTTCATGCCGTATGCGCGAAGCATGCGCAGCGTCTCTCGCTCGATGAGCTCCACGGAGCGGAGCAGCGGCATTTTTTTATCCAGCGCGTCGCCGCTGTAGGAACAGAAAATCGTAGGGATGCAAAGCGTGCTGTCCTTGATGAAGGCGAACGATGTCGGATCCCACGCGGTATAGCCGCGCGCCTCAAACGTTGCGCGCAGTCCGCCCGAAGGAAAGCTGGAAGCATCCGGCTCGCCCATCACGAGTTCCTTGCCGGAAAACTCCGCGATGGCATCGCCGTTCGGCCCCGGCGCGATGAACGAGTCGTGTTTTTCCGCCGTTACGCCCGTAAGCGGCTGGAACCAGTGTGTAAAATGCGTGACGCCTCTTTCGAGCGCCCACTCCTTCATGGCGGTGGCAAGCGGGCCTGCGATGTGTCTGCCAAGCGGCTGTCCGCGCTTGATGGTTTCCCGCAAAGCGTCAAACGTTTCTTCCGGCAGCCGCGCCTTCATTTCGGCTTCGCCAAATACCATGGAACCGAATTCCGTCAGATTTTTCATATATTTAAACCTCACAAAATAGATTGCGCATTAATCTGTATATTATATTAACATCAAACGCGTGGCGCAATACAACATTATGTTATATTTGCCATAATAATATCCGATATGAAAGCTGTTGACTTATCCGCCTGTTGCGTCTATAATTGCAACAATACTCCATTGGTTAGTAGGGTTTCTCCTTTTTAATGGCACCGAGGGCGTTCGTATAAAAGCGGACGCCCTCGGTGTTTTTCAACGTTGTCCCGGCACGCGCGCGCAGTTTTCGCTCGTTTTATCCTTTGCATACATGCTTTAGCGCTGCGCTCTTCCCAATATGTTCTCCATAAATTTTATTAATACCTAACAAATTTTAAGGGAGGGCATTTGCCCTCCCCTGAATGCGGTTAAATATGCGCTTATTCGTTGCGGATCGCGGCCAGCGGCGAAAGCCGCATCGCGCGGACGGCGGGATAAAAGCCCGATATCAGCGCCACAAGCATGGAGAACGCCACCGCACCCGCAGCGAGGTAGAGCGGAATCAGGCTGAACAGCCCGGAATTCACCAGCAGCTTGTTGAGCACCGTGGATATTCCGTAGCTCAGACCGATGCCCAGCGCGCCGCCGAACAGGCCGATATATGCGGACTCCGTCAGGAACAGACCCGCGATGTTGCTCATGCGGCAGCCGAGTACCTTGATGATGCCGATCTCCTTGGTGCGCTCGTAGATGCTCATCATCATCGTGTTCATGATGCCGATGGCGGCAACCAGCAGCGACACACCGCCGATTGCACCGAGCAGATACTGGGTCTTCTTGATCTGCTCCTCGCTCTGCTCGATCCAGTCCTGCAAACTGTTGGTACCGTAGCCCATCTCATCGATTGCAGTCTTGACGGTTTTCACCGCATCCGTGCTTTCGCATTTGACGATCACCTGGCTGTAGTTCTTGGTGTCGATATTCATGAAGGTCTTATTTTCCTTGGCAAGCTTTTCGAGGGCGCTGATATCCATCAGGCAATACCACGAAAACTCGTTGCTCTCCGCGCTGACGACGCCGCTCGGAACCAATCTATAGAATTTGCCGCGCTCCGTTTCGCCGCCGGTGTCGGGATTGTTGTACACATTGTTGTAGTCGAAGGTAAGCTGGAAACGCGAATCGATGGTGATTTTTGAGTTTCCGTCCCGATCCAACGCCTGCTTGCCTGTTTTGGGGTCGTAGAAGTAACTAAGCACGCCGTTGCCGAACACGATCTGATACGAGCTGCCCGAAGTGTGGCTTGAAGGGAACTCGCCGCTTTCCAGCTTGATTTCAAACAGCTCCGCCTGCTCGGTGTCAATCGCCATGATGCTGATATCCGAAATATAGCGGCCGCTTTTAACGATGCCCCATGTCGTGATTTGCGGCATGACGGCAACCACGCCGGGAATTTGCTTGATGGCATCGACGGCCTTCTTGTCAAGCTTCAGTTCTTCGTAATTGCCCTTCCCGTCGCCCATTTCGGTGTATTTGAAGTTCATCACGGTGATGTTGGTAAGGCTGCCCATCTGGGAATAGCTGTCGATCATCGCCTGCCTCATCCCGATGCCGAGGGACATCATCACCACGATGGAGCAGGTGCCGATCACCATGCCCAGCACCGTCAGCACCGCCCGGAGCTTGCGCCGCCACAGGTTCAGGAACGCCGTGCGGAGCAGATCGATGAATCTCATACATCCTCCAGTTGCTTGCTGCGTTTCTTCCTGAGGACCAGCAGCACCGCCGCCGCGCAGCCGAGTACGCCCACGCCAATGACGATCCACGCCCAAAGGGGAAGACCGCCGGATACGCCCGCGCCGGTGTCGATGCCGGGCTCATAAATGCCGGGTTCTTCAAAGCCGGGGTCAATGATGCCGCCGTCCGTTCCACCCATGTCGTTGACATAGATGGAAATGGGAATCCTTTCCTCCATCTGTTCGCCAAGAGAATCCTCATAGGTGACGACGATGAAGCCCTCGATCTGCCCGGGGGTGTTGGAGATGATGTTGAAGTCTGCGCTCATCGTGCTGCCCGCGGCGACAGTTCCGCCGAAGTAGGTTTCCTCCATCTGGAGGCCGTCCCCCTCGACGGTGACCATGCAGTTATATACGGACGACCGGCCCATATTATACATGGCGAGATAGGTGCCGCAGGTCGAGCCGACATAGAACTCGTCATAGAAAACGGGCGTATCGAATTTCAGGCGCACCTTTTGCAGAAGCGTTACCGATATGGTATCCGTGGCGGTGTAGGCGACGACGTTCTTCGCGCCTTCGTATGCCAGGGAAAGGCCGAGTTTATACGCCTTGGGGTCGATGTCGGCGGCGCTTTGCATCTTATACGTTACGGTATACGCCTCGCCCTTTTCGATCCTGGGTATGTAGATGGTGTTGGAGCCGTTTTCCGCCGGAAGGAGCTTGCCGGTATCGGCTGTGTCCGCGATGCTGATCTGGATGTTCTGCACCGCCTCCACCGTGGAGGTGTTCTTGAGGGTAAAGTTCAGGGAAAACTCCTCGCCGGCATAGATTTTATCCGCGCTGAAGGAGTAGCTCTCAAGGATGAGTTTGGGCTGCGAGACCACGGGCTTGTCGCCGGGGGTGGCTTCGGTATATCCGTTGATGATATTGACGTATACGCTGACTGTCATCGTCTGGATGGTGTTGTTGCCGTTCGACCAGTCGTTCCAATTTGTGTAGGAGACAATGAAATCGACCTTCTTTACGCCGGAAGTGACCTTCTTTGCAAGCTTGAGGTTGTACTCAAACTCAATGGTTTCGCCCGTTTCCGCTCCGCCGCCGCGGTAAAGCGTGTAATCCATTTGGGATATCACAAACGGGAACTCGTCAATATTTGTGGAAACCTTGGGCGCAACGCTTATATTGTTTACGGGGCCATGCAGGCAAAGCAGCGGCACGCGGATTTTAATCGTGTCGCCCGCGTCACCGGAGGGTGTTGCGACGAGTTTCCCAGCGCGGTCGTATGCGGACATGCGGAAAGCCGCCTGTGCCGTTCCGTTCGGGTCGGGGGTTGATGTCGTCGGCGTGCCAAAATCAAATACTGTCGTTACGTTCTTGGTTATACCACCCACGAACAGTACCGTGAACGTCGCTGTGACCGTTCCGGTTACGGAGCTGCTCAATGAACTTGCGGTCAATATAATGCTGTTAGTTTGATTGGTTCCTATTATGAAATCGACTTCAACGCCAGCATTCAGCGGACGTTTGAACTCTGCTCCCACTAAATTTCCGTTGGAAGCACTCGTGCATACGATTGAGTCGAACGTCAAATCAGCTGCAGAATTATTGGTTACGCTAAGAAGAATTTTAGCCACGCCGATCTCCGAATTCGCATCGGTAAGGCTGACCTCAACTTCCTCCGCCGCCAGCGCGGGAACCGCGCTCAATACAAGCATCAGGGCGAAAATAAGTGCGAGAATCCGTTTGCTTTTCATTCGTGTGTACCCTCCGTCAAATCAGCTTTGCTATGATCATTTATTGTAATTTCCGTTACCCTGCCATCGAGCAGATGGACGATCCTGTCCGCATACGCAGCCACGTTGCTGTCGTGCGTCACCATGACAAGCGTCTTTTTCCGCTGCCGCATAACGGAGCAGATGGACTTCATCACCTCGTCCGAGGTGGTGGAATCGAGGTTGCCGGTCGGCTCATCGGCAAACACAATGTCCGGATTTCCCACAAGGGCGCGCGCAATACCCACCCGCTGCTGCTGGCCGCCGCTCATCTGGGCCGGCTTGTGCTTGAGGTGCGTTTCCAGCCCAAGCTCGGTCAGCGTCTGCTTGGCCATGCGTTCACGCTTCGCGCGCGGCACGCCTTTGAACGTCAGCGGAAACGCCACGTTCTCCTGTGCGGTATAATACGGCATTAAATTAAACGACTGAAAAACGAACCCGACATGCTTCTGCCGGAACACGATCAGCTCGCCCTGCGACATTTTGTCAAGGCGCTTTCCCGCAATGACGATCTCCCCTGAGGTCACATGCTCCAGCCCGGCGAGAACGTTGAGCAGCGTCGATTTTCCGCTGCCGGATCTACCCACGATACAGCAGATCTCGCCCGCGCTGATCGTGAGATCCACGCCGCGCAGCGCGTGAATGTCCACGCTGCCTACGCAGTATACTTTTGTTACATTTCTCGTTTCAATCATCGGAGCAGCTTCCACAGCCACACCTCCCTGCATTTCCATCTGTTAACAGTATAACGTTCTGTGAACGCTGCGGCAACAGAACAATAGATGAACTTTCACAGCCGCATTCTTTACTATAACGCCGCAGCGGACGCATGGGTTGCGCATATCAATCCTGATACAATAAAAAATCCTCCAAATAAGATTGACGGCCTGAAAACACGATGATATGATAAACAATGTCTTAAATAAGACAAATTATGGAGGCGCAAATGTTTGACGCGCGGGAGCTGAAGCTGATTTCCGAAACGCCGCTTTTTGCCGGGTTGGACAAAGGTTTTGTTTCCCATGCTGCACAGTGCGCGGAAGAACGCTCCTACGCTGTGGGAGAGTTGATCCTGCGTGAAGGCGGGGATGCGGACAGCGGCCTTGGCGTTTTGCTTTTTGGAAAAGCGCAGGTGCATAAGGCCGCCGGAGGGTCCCGCGTACTCGTGAGCGTGCTCGAGCCGCCCACGATGATGGGCGCGTCCTGCCTTTTTATGAATGAGGCGCATGCCGCTACGGAAGTGCGCGCGGTGAAGCCGTGCAGGCTTGCTTTTTTGCGTGAGGATACGCTGCGCCTTCTCATGCGCGAAAACTTCGCGCTGGCGGAAAACTACATGCGCTACCTGACCGGAAGAATCCGTTTTCTCACGGAACGGATCGAAAGCATCGGCTCGCCCGGCGCGGCGGAAAAGCTGATGAATTACCTCGCGCTCAACGCGCGGGACGGAAAACTGACCCTTCCCATGGGCTATAAATCGCTTGCGGACGCGCTGTGCGTCAGCCGCGCCTCGCTCTACCGCGTGCTGGAGGAGCTTGAGGTCGCGGGCAGGCTCCGCCGGGAAGGCAAAACGCTGTACCCAGTAAAATCGGAGGTTGATTAACATGAAAAACAAACGAATTGCCCTGCTGCTTGCCGCAGCCATGCTCGTGTCCATCCTTGCGGGATGCAGCGGCGCGTCCTCAATCGAGTCGCCCATCAACATCGCCGCCCTCAAAGGCCCGACGGGCATGGGCATGACAGTCCTTATGGGGGACGAGCTGAAGGAAAAATACAACATCGCACTTTCAGGTACGCCGGACGAGATTTCCGCAAAGCTCATCTCGGGCGAGGCAGATATCGCCGCCGTGCCGTTGAACCTCGCGAGCGTCCTTTATCATAAAACCGAAGGCGCCATCGTCCTGCTCGCCGTCAATACGCTGGGCGTTCTGTACATCCTCGGAAACGGAAACGAAATTCAGTCCATTGACGACCTCGCGGGCAAAACCCTCTACGCGACCGGACAGGGTTCATCCCCCGAATATATGCTCAACTACCTGCTTGCGCAGTACGCTCTGACGGACAGCGTCACCATCGAATATAAATCCGAGCACAGCGAACTTGCAGCCCTGCTTGCAAGCGGCGATGTAACGCTGGGTATGCTGCCCGAACCCATGGTGACAAGCGTTCTGCTGAAAAACGAAAACGTGCGCGTCGCGCTCGACCTCAACGACCTTTGGGAGCAAAAAACCGGCATCGCCCCCGTGCAGGGCTGCCTTGTGGTGCGCGCGGATTATCTTGAAGCGAACGAAAAAGCCGTGCAGGAATTTATGAAAGACTACGAGGCTTCCGTCGCGTACGTCAACGAGCATCACGAAAAGGCCGCGCTTTTGATGGAATCCTACGGCGTTGCGGAGGCCGCCAAGGCAGCCGAAGCATCCATCGATAAGAGCAACATCGTATTCATCGCAGGCGACGATATGCGCGATATGGCCGAGGCTATGCTCACCGTGCTTCTGAACGCCAACCCCAAGAGCGTGGGCGGAACGCTGCCGGGCGACGACTTTTATTACAAGAGCGGAACATGACGCTTCGCCGCATCCTCAAAGGAATCGGGATCGCGCTTTGCTACCTTGCCGTATGGCAGTTTGCCGCGGCGCTGGTGGGCAAGGCGCTCATCCTGCCCTCACCAGCTGACACGGCAAGGGCGCTGTTTGCCCTTGCCGGAACGGCAGATTTTTACCTGAGTATCGGCATGACGCTGCTGCGCGTGCTTGCGGGTTTCGGCGCGGGTGTCCTGGCAGGAACTCTACTGGGACTGCTCAGCGGGTTCAGTCAAACCGCGGACGCGTTTCTCGCCCCGCTGCGCTCCATCCTCAAGGCGACGCCCGTAACAAGCTTTATTATCTTGGTTCTTCTATACCTTACAAGTTCCCTCACGCCCGCGTTCAGCGCGTTTGTGATGGTGACGCCTCTCGTGTGGGCAAACGTGCGCGCAGGCATCCGTTCGACCGATCCTCTTTTGATCGAAATGACGAAGGCGTTCCGTTTATCCCGCTGGAAGCGTTTTGAGAAACTCTATGCGCCGGGCGCACTTCCCCAATTCGCTGCCGCGTGCACAACCGGTCTCGGCTTTGCATGGAAGAGCGGCGTCGCTGCAGAAGTGATCGCAAACACCGATCTTTCCATCGGCAGAAACCTGATGGAAAGCAAGCTTTATCTTGAAACGCCCGACCTGTTCGCATGGACGGCGACGGTGATTTTAATGAGCATCCTGCTCGAAAAGCTGATGCTCCTTCTGCTGGGGAGGTTGCGCCGTGATCGTTCTTGACAGCGTTGCCCTCGCGCGCGGCGGCAAAACAATTCTTACAAACATGATGAACATTTTGCCCGACCGGGGTGTGATTGCGGTGCTCGGCCCATCCGGCAGCGGCAAAACCACGCTGCTGATGCTGTTTGCCGGGCTGCTCTCCCCCGCCTGCGGACGCTTCACCGGCATGGAGGGCAAGCGGGTTTCCGTCGTGTTCCAGGAGGATCGCCTCCTGCCGTGGCTCAGCGCAAAAGAAAACGTCGCCCTTGCGGACGGCGTGCGCAGCGTTGAGGAATGTTTGGAATTGACGGAGCTGACGGACAGCGCACAGAAATATCCAAGAGAGCTTTCCGGCGGGATGCAGCGGCGGGTGGCCATCGCGCGTGCGCTTCGTTTCGGCGGGGATGCGCTCGTGCTCGACGAGCCGTTCAAAGGGCTTGACGCTGAGTTGAGGGAGCGCATCGCACGGCGGCTGTCCGCCGCCTTTCCGCTGATCGTCATCGCAACGCACGACGAGGCGGAAGCGGCGCTTCTGGGGGATTATGCGGATGTGCGCATCGGCAGTGAATGAATCATTCCATATCCAGAAGGCCCGCGCGCTCAACCCCATGCATCTCGGAGAGCAGGGAAATCGCCTCCTCAACACTTCTGTTCATGTCGCTGATATCCAGGGAAAGCACGACGCTCGCCCGTTCCCCGATAGGCGGGTTTTGCATGATGGTGAGTACGTTTGCGCCCATATCGGAAAACGCGTTGAGCACGCGTCCGAGCACGCCGCGCTCATGGCTTAAAAGCATGGAAATGACGGCTTTTTTGCACGAGGCGCTCTCCCCCGGCGTAAACACCACATCCTTGTATTTGTAATATGTGCTGCGCGATATCCCGGCCACGCGCGCGGCCTCGCTGACTTCCTTTGCGGCACCACGCCGCAAAAGCTCCCGCGCGCTGACGACTTTTTCATAACAGTCCGGCAGCGCCGATTTATGGACGATCAGATATTCGCTCTTCATCATCAAACTCCTTGGCAGAAGATAACCCGAAAAAACGTTCCCGGACCGCGAGCCGGAGCATAACCGAACTTCCGGCGGATGTGTATTCTTATTATATAATCTGAACAGGGACCTTGTACATCGTTTTCGTTCTGTTTGCCGTATTTGTTTTATATGCGCGCCGCAATCGCGGCTGCCAACTTCACATTGCTCAAAACCAGCGCGATGTTCGCCTCCAGACTCTGTCCGCCTGTCAGCGCAGTGATTTTTGACAGCAGGAAAGGCGTCAGTTCCTTGCCGCGGATGCCCTTCTCCCTTGCCTCTTCGCATGCGTTGTCAATCGCCGCGTTGATCGATTGGGCGTCCATCGCGAATGCTTCCGGAATCGGATTTACGACGAGCATGCCGCCGCTGTAACCTAAAAACTTCTGCGCGCGGATCGCAGCCGCAATTTCCGCGGGGGTATCCATGCGATAGTCCACCTTCAGTCCGCTCTCGCGCGTGAAGAACGCAGGCAGTTCCTCGGTTCCGTAGCCGATGACCGGTACGCCGTGCGTTTCGAGATATTCCAGCGTCAGAGGCAGATCGAGGATGCTCTTGGGCCCTGCGCACACGACCGTAACAGGCGTGTGGGCAAGCTCCTCCAGATCCGCGGAAACATCCATCGTTCTCTCGGCTCCCCTGTGTACGCCGCCGATGCCGCCCGTCGCAAAAACGCGGA
This sequence comes from uncultured Clostridium sp., assembly GCA_964550295.1. Classification (GTDB taxonomy): domain Bacteria; phylum Bacillota; class Clostridia; order Christensenellales; family CAG-138; genus Phil1. The sequence goes on from CAZJYV010000013.1 coordinate 10,959, forward strand.
TCCCTGCCATGGAGGCGAGTATCATCGTTGCGGCGACGGTGGTCGCGCCGCTCATGCCGCGCGCCATCAGCACCGGAATGTCGCGCCGGCTCGCCTTAACGACGCTGCTCCGCTCCTTTGCCAGAAACGCAAGCTGATCCTCATCCAGGCCGACGTAAGCCTTGCCTTTGATGATGGCGCAGGTCGCGGGTACGGCGCCGTTTTCGCGCGCGACGCGCTCGCATTCCAGTGCGGTTTCAAGATTATTAGGGTAGGGCATCCCGTGGGAGATGATGGTGGACTCAAGCGCAATAATCGGCGTTCCCGCCTCAAGCGCCCATCGCACTTCCTTTGCGTACTTCAACTGGTCGTTGAGCATATTTCCTCCTTCATTCCACAAAAATGTCCTGTTCGTGTGCGATTATATCATATAATTCAACGAATGCAACACGCGCCTTTCAATGTTTTGCAATTCGTTTTTTTGTGTTACAATAGAGCATAAACCCGAGGAGGTCACGGCGTAATTTATGGCAAAAAAAGTCTTTGCGGCGCTTGGCAAGGCCGCTTGCTACACGCTGCTTTTCATAGGGCTGCAACTGATCGTCAGCCTCCTGTTCGCCCTGATCGGGGGCGTGAGCGCGTTGCTTCCGCTCCTCAGCGACAACAGCGGAATCGACATGGAAGCCATCATGCGGACGATGACGGAGTATCTCTACGACAAAGCGCTCCTGATCGCACTCATATCGGACAGCGCCGCGCTTTTGTTCCTGCTCGTATTTTTCAAGGCTCGAAAAAAGAATTTTGCAGCGGAAATCCATTTGAAGAAAGGTCTGCCCCGATACGCGATTTTTCCCCTGCTGATCGGCGGCGCCTGCCTCGCCGGTTTCGTAGGGCTTATGCTCGACATGCTGCCCATCCCCGAAAGCGTATGGGCGGAATATAACGCCGAGGCGGCCATGCTCGGCGGCACGGGCGTGCTGGCCATCCTCGCTTCGGTGATCATCGCGCCCGTTTCGGAGGAGATCATCTTTCGCGGTCTCGTTTATACGCGGCTGAGAAAAGCCATGCCGCCCTCCGTCGCAATGGTTTTATCGAGCCTTGTATTCGGGCTGCTGCACGGTCAGCTCATCTGGGTCTGCTATGCGTTCTTCGTGGGCATCGCAATGGCCGTCGTATTCGCGCGTACGGGCACGGTACGCGCAACCATCGCCATGCACCTCGCCTTTAACCTGGCGGGCGGCTACGCGCTCGGCGGCATCGAGGCCGGCCCTGTGCTCGCGTTCGCTTTTGCCGCAGGCGCGGCAGCTTGCTGGATATGGCTCTGCAGGATATGCCCCTATACCAAACTTCGACCGGAGGATGTGTGACAGTGGCTATGATGATGGATCAAAACGAAATCGAACGCCGCATCACCCTTGGGCGCGCTTTCACAAAATGCGAAATGGATAAAGACGACGGCTTCGTTTCCGACCAGCAGCGCAAGCTGCCCCAACCACCGCTCGTCAATACGGCGGCTACGCAAAACCGCATCCGTCTGCCGCGCGATTTTTCGAATTTAGCTCTGACGCTGGACTATGCAAAGCTCATTTCTGCGCGCTGCACGCGCCGCGTTTACACGGACGAGGGAATCAACCTCAAAGAGCTTTCCTTCCTCCTCTGGGCGGCGCAGGGGGTAAAATCCATCCTGGGCGACAAGTATGCGACGCTCCGCACCGTCCCATCGGGCGGCGCGCGCCATCCGTTTGAAACCTATCTCATCGTAAACACGGTCGAAGGTCTTGAGACGGGCAAGTACCGATATTTGCCTATGTCGCACGCGCTGGAGTATCTGGGCGCCGTTGAAAACAGGGAAGATACCGTTACGGCGATGCTATGGGGTCAGCGGTTTGGCGCAAAAGCCGCGGTGGCATTTTTCTTCAGCTGCGTTCCATACCGCGCGGAGTGGCGCTACGGCATCGCGGCGCATCGGATCGTGATGGTCGACCTCGGTCATATCGGACAGGCACTGTATATGGCCGCCGAAGCGCTGGGCCTCGGCACATGCGGCATCGGCGCATTTTCGCAGAGCGTTTGCGATGAGGTCTTGTCCTTTGACGGGCAAGAGGAATACACGGTCTATGCCCAGCCCATCGGAAGATACGCCGCGGGCAATGCATCCAATGAGTTTGCCGGGTACGCGTTTTTAGACGAAGAGCTGTGATCTGCGCAAGTCAATCCCACTGACCCGGATCCTCTGTCTCGACGGGAAGGGTTTGCATCGGAGTAGGTGAAGGCGTTTCGACGGGCGGGCTGATATACATCAATCCTTGAATCGAGCGATATTTATCGCGGCTGACCAACTCTGTTTTCAAAAGGATGCCGTCCGCCGCGTAATATTCCTTATACGTTTCGGCGGTAATGCCGATGCGCGCTTCCCGTACGATGTTCACCTCGCCGGGCGCCAGCGCAGGATCGACCAGCACCTCTGTGCCCAGATCCTCCAGTGTGCCGGTTTTTTTGCTTGTTACGCGGATTGTGACGCCCTCCGCCAAGGGTCTGCCGTAGATGCGGACGGTCACCGTTTTATCCTCCTCGCTGGTAAAAGCGCGGATGAAAATCGGCGCGCCTGTGTTGTTGACAAAGCACAGATCCGGCCCGCCTGTGCTGATGGTGGCATCCCTGCCGACGGGCACATACCCAAGCGGCCACGAATGATGGCTGCGATCCGTGATCGTTAAATCCGCCATCAGCGCGGCGTTGTATAAGGTTGTGCTGACCTGGCATACACCGCCGCCGTATTCCTGCACATAAGCGCCGTATTTGATGCCCGTTGCCACCCTCCAGCCGTTTTCCCCGTTGCGCGGCCCCAACGTTTCGTTGATGCTGAACGTCGTTTCCGGTTCAATCGTCAGCCCGTCCAAGATAGAAGCTGCCTTTATGATGTTGAACACCCTGCTCGCCTTTGAATAGGTGGAACCCTTGAACGAGGTTGTGAACTCGGAGATCAGCTGCGTGTCGTATTCGGCATCCTTCATGGTATAATCCGCGGGAATGTCGCTCGCCTGCGCGTCGATCACGCCGCTTTCAAGGACGAGCGCTTTTTGCGTGAGCCACAGCGACAGGTCTTTATCATCCACCTGAATGCCCTGCGTTTCCTCCCGATACGTAAAATTCGTTTCGGCGTTGACGTCAAAATAAACCTCCGCGTTGGTCGGCTCCTTATGAAGGGTGAGCGCAGTTTGCTGTGCCGCGCGGACAACGCTTATGGGGCTTACGGAAACACTCGTCTCAAACGCGCGCGTTTCTTTATCCTGAAAGCCCGTTTTCCGGGGCAGCGAGGCAGCCTGCGCAAGCACGTCGTCCGTATTGAAGCGGATGCCGAGCTCGCTAGCAGGAATCATCACGCTTTCGCCTCCCGCCCGAACAATATAAGAAACCGCTCCAACGCGCTCGTTTTGCGCGTCAACGAGAAGCCGCCGCGCCTCGAGTATGCCCATCCCCGACACATCGATGCCGTCGATGACGATCCTTTCGCCGAGAACCACGCCATCCCGCACGGCCTCCTCGATGGTTGCGTACTGTTTTTGCTCCTTACAGCCGCACATGGAAAAAACGCACAGCGCAACCACCGCAAACAAAAAAATCCGCCTTGCCATAACAGACCTCCGATGCGCTTATTATGCGCCCGATGCACGAGGAGAAAACGCGGAAATTTGTTGTTTTCTCGAATGATTGTATACGCGTTCTTCTTGCTTTATTGTTGTTTTTCGCATACAATTATTTTAAGAATCGGAGGAGGTTGTATGTATTTTGATCCGAACGACAAGCAATCGCTAACCGCGAAGGTTTATGCGCGTATCCGGGACGACATCATCGAAGGCCGCTTCAAAAACGGCGATTTGCTCATTGAAACGAAGCTCGCCGAGGAGCTCGACGTGAGCCGTACGCCCATACGCGAAGCGCTCAAGCAGCTTGAGCTGGAGGATCTCGTCGTGAGCATGCCAAACCGCGGCGTTATGGTTCAGGGCATATCGAGCCACGATGTTGACGATATTTTTACCATTCGCCACCTCATCGAAGGTCAGGCCGCATATTGGGCGGCGGAGCGCATCGATCAAACAAGTCTTTCTCGGCTGACGGAAATCATCGAACTGATGGAAATGTATACAAGAAAAAATGACGCGGCAAACCTCGCCCGCCTCGACAGCGAATTCCACGATGTCATCTTTTCCGCATGCGACAGCCGGGTTTTGCGCCATATTCTCGCGCAATTGCATCAGAATACGCGACAGGTCAGGAGAACCTCCCTCACCGCGCCGGAGCGCCCGGGTTATTCGCTCAGCGAGCACAGGCGGATATTCGTTGCCATCGAGCAGCATATGCCGGAAGAAGCTAAACTTGCGATGGAAGCCCATGTTGTGAACGCGCACAGCCGCCGCGTCAGCGAATAAGCGCCCTTGCCCCGGCATGTCCGGGTTTTTTTATATGTGTGAAGGAGGCGCCATGGAAGAGATGTCCTTTTGCAGAGGCGAACGATTCCCCGTGGGAGGTCCGGGCCGCTTTATCCTCGGCCGGGCTGAGGAAATCACGAACGCGCTGATCAGCGAATATGCAGGTATGGTGCGTCTCGTTTGCATCGACCCGCCGTTTGGCACGGGCGAGACGTTCACGACAAAACCCGTCGGCTCAAAGCAAAAGCTCGTGGTTCCCGTCTATTCCGACAACCTCAACTTCGACGATTATATGGCGATGATGCGCCGGGTGCTGACCGCCTGCCACACCCTGCTCGCGCCGGACGGATCGATCTATCTGCACATCGATTACCGCATGAGCGCAAAGCTTCGCCTGCTGATGGACGAAATTTTCGGCGAGGCGAACTTTGTCAACGAGATCGTCTGGACGTACCGATCCGGCGGGCGCTCGCTCAAGCATTATTCGCATAAACACGATACGATCCTTTTCTACCGCAAGTCGCCTGCGGTGTATTTCGATATCAAGGCAGTTGGAACGCCGCGCGGGCCGCAGAAACGCAACAACATGAAGCGCACGGTGGATGAGGACGGCCGCGTGTGTTTCACTATCCGCTCCGGAGGAAAAACCTATTCCTATTATGAGGATTCTCCGATTTATCCGAGCGATGTGTGGGACGACATCGAGCACATGCACCAGCGTGACCCTGAGCGCACAGGCTTCGCCACGCAAAAGCCTCTGGCGCTGCTTCGCAGGATGATTCTCGCCTCCTCGCGGGAGGGCGACCTCGTGGCGGACTTTTTCTCCGGCAGCGGCACGACCGCCGCAGCCGCCTCTTCCCTCGGCCGCCGATACCTCGCCACAGATTCCTCTCCGGCCGCGATGGGTATGCTGCGCCGCCGCCTGCTCGAAGGGCATGGCGAAAGCTCTTTCTTCAAGGATGCCGGCGAGATGCGCATCGAATATGCCGATGTACCCGGGGCGAATATCGCGGCGGAATACGATTGTTTGCAAAGCGGAGACCGCGTACAGGTTACGTTCCGGGATTTTGTGAGCAAATGGGGTGTTGCTTACGCCGCACTCGGCTCAATCGACGAGGCAGGCTTCTTTCATCCGGAAAATTATACGCTTCACCCCTCAGAGGGCGTTTGTTTGAGCGCGCGCAAAGGCACGGTGCTGCAGTTGTGCGATTACGCGGGCGGAATGCGGTTTATATCGCTTGGCAGTTAATCCTTATTGATCCCCTCGTAAATCAGG
>CAZJYV010000013.1:16653-20578 GCA_964550295.1 uncultured Clostridium sp.
TTGTTTTCGGGATCAATCATGTTGTATGCGCCGGCGGCTCCATCCCATCCGAACTCGCCAATGGGGGATTTTGCGCAGCCTCCGCCCACGTGTGTGCGCACGCCGAGGCCGTAGCTGTAATCCGCGCTTTTCATCATGTTGAAGTCCACGCGCTGAACAGGCGTAAGCCAGTCGCGCCGCATGAGGTCGATGGTTTCGGGTTTGAGGATCCGCGCGCCGCTCGTACCGACGCCGCCGTTGGCGAGTGCGTCCGGCAAAAGCGCGTACGCGTCGAGGGTCGCTACCAGTCCGCCACCGCCCGACTCAAATTTTCCCAGAGAACTGAGAAGATTGTTTTGGTTTGCTGCGGCGACCTTGCCCGTTACCGGATCAGCCGCGTACTGCGCGCTCATGCGCACTTTCTGCGCTTCGTCCGGCCAGAAGGTGATGTCTTTTGCACCCAGCGGTCCGAACAGGTGTTTTTTGAAATACGCGCCGAGTCCCATGCCCGATAAAACCTCGACGATCCTTCCCAGCACATCGATGCACACGCTGTACTTATAATGCGCCCCGGGATCAAAATCCAGCGGCGTGCGGGCAAGTGCGTCACAAAGCTCCTCCGAGGTGATCGCAGAGCCGTAAGTCCGCAGCGCCTCCTGAATGGCAGGGGTTTGCAGCTCGTAATTGAAGCCGCCGGTCATGGTGAGCAAATGTCTGACGCGCAGAATTTCCCGCGCCGGCCGCACGGAGCCGCCATCCTTCACCATGAGATGCGCGAAAGCGGGCAAATAGGTCGATACAGGTTCCTCCAGAGCAAGCCTGCCCTGCTCCATGAGCTGCAGCGCGGCGACTGCCGTATAAACCTTGGTCATGGAGTAAACCCAGTAGAGATCCGCCGGGGACACGGGCTTGCTTCCCAAAGCATCCGAAAAGCCTGCAGCACGGCGATATACGTTCTCGTGGCGTATGAAAACGGCCAGATCGCAGGCAGGAATGCCGTATCTCCCCTCGAGCGAGTCGAGATATGCCGTCAGTTTTGAAAAATCCATGCGCACCTCCCATATCCATCCATATTTGTCTATACACTAGCAAAAATCGCAGGATTGTCAAGCGGTTCCTGCTGCAGCATTTTTGGCAAAATGCTCCGGATGATTGAACACAACGCGTTAATCTGAGAAAATGCTCATAGAACATTATACTTCAAACGAGGTGAGATATTATGAAAGGCAAACAGATGAAACTCGAAAACCCCGCTCGGTTGAGGGAACTCGATCCTGCGGTTACGCTCGTCAAAATCGGGCTGCGCGAGGGTGACATCTTCTGCGATATCGGCGCGGGCAGCGGCATTTTCACAATAGCGGCAGCCGAACTGACACGCAATCGCGTGTACGCATTGGAGCTGGACGAGGGACTGATCGCGATCATCAACGAAAAAGCCCGCGCCATGAACCTATACAATGTCGATAGCAGGAAAGTTACTTCCGAAGACCTTTTAATGGAGAAGGATTCGGTCGACCTCGCGCTCCTGGCAACAGTGCTGCACGAAATCGCGGATCGATCCGCTTTTATAATCAACGCGCGGGATATGCTCAAACCCGGCGGCAGGGTCGCCGTAATCGAATTTCACAAGCGGGCAACGTCCATGGGTCCGCCTGAAGCGCTCCGCATGGCAAAGGACGAGGTCGCAGAAATCTTTAAACATGCAGGGTTCGTGCAGCTTGACGGATTTGATCTGGGTGAGAACTATTATTGTCTGACGTTTTTCAAAAACTGAACAACATCGGCAAAGCGCGGAGTCGCCGGATGAAACCGGCGACTCATTTTATAAATACGCTCTATCTGCGTTTATCTCTGCTCCTTTTCCCTGTTTGCCGCGTCTACAAGCCCGACAAACAGCGGATGCGGCGCGTCCGGCCGGGAGGTCAGCTCCGGATGGAACTGCGTGCCGATCATGAAGGGATGATCCTCGATCTCCATAATCTCGGCAAGGTTCTTTTCCTGATACCTGCCGGATACCATCATGCCCGCCTGTTTGAAACGCGCCTCGTAAGCGTTGTTGAACTCCCAGCGGTGGCGGTGCCGCTCGCGGATCACATCCTTCCGGTAAAGCCTTCCTGCAAGCGAGCCTTCTGCAAGTGCGCAGTCATATCCGCCGAGCCTCTGCGTGCCGCCGATGTTGTCGAGGTTCTTCTCCTGCCCTTCCATGAGATAGATGACAGGATCCGGCGTGCCGGGATCATCCTCCGTGGTGTTGGCCTGCGCAAGATGCAGCACATTGCGGGCAAACTCGATTGCCATCATCTGCATACCAAGGCAAATGCCAAGCAGCGGCACCCTGTTTTCGCGCGCGTAGCGGATGGCGGCGCGCTTGCCCGCAAGCCCGCGCGGGCCGAAACCGCCCGGGATGATGAGGCCGTCCTCATCCTTTAAAATCTCAGCGGCGTTTTCCTCGGTGAGTTTTTCCGCGCTGATGTAGTCGATCACAACTTCCGTGCGAAGCTTGGCGCCCGCATGGTGCAGCGACTCCGCAATGGAAAGATACGCATCCTGCAACTGCACGTATTTGCCCACGACGGCAATACGGCATTGCCTTTCCGGATGTTCGCCCCGCTCGACCATCTCCCGCCAGGAAGTAAGGTCGGGTTCACGCTCCTCAAGGCCGAGTTTTTTCACAACCGCTCTGCATAATCCGTTCTCCTCAAGCATGAGGGGTACGGCGTAAAGCGAGGAAGCTGAAAGGTTTTCCACAACAAAATCGGGCGCAACGTTGCAGAACTGCGAAATTTTCCTGCGGATACCTTCTCCGATGGGCCTGTCCGCCCGGCAGACGATGATATCCGGCTGCAGACCGAAGCCAAGCAGTTCCTTTACGCTGTGCTGCGTGGGTTTGGATTTGAGTTCCCCCGCCGCGCTGATGTACGGCACGAGAGTTACATGGATGAAGGCGCAGTTCTCCGTGCCCGCCTTCCATTTGAACTGACGGATCGCCTCGATGAAGGGCAGGCCCTCGATATCGCCGACCGTACCGCCGATCTCACAAATGAGCACATCCGGGTTGGAAGCTTCCGCCGCAAGCATGATGCGGCGCTGGATTTCATCCGTGATGTGCGGCACGAACTGCACCGTGCCGCCCACATAGCCGCCTTTCCTCTCCCGCTCGATGACGGTGAGGAAAATTTGGCCGGAGGTGACGGAGTTCGCACGCGAGAGCGTTTCGTTGATGAAGCGCTCGTAGTGGCCGACGTCCAAATCGGTCTCCGCGCCGTCGTCCGTGACGTATACCTCGCCGTGCTGGTACGGGTTCATCGTGCCGGGGTCTACGTTCAGATATGGATCGAGCTTGCAGATGCCGACCTTGTAGCCGCGCGCTTTCAAAAGCCTTCCAAGTGCCGCCGCTGTGATGCCCTTGCCGAGGCTGGATACGACGCCGCCCGTCACAAAAACGTATTTTGTCATGCAGTCCCTCCAAAAAATCAAAAATAAAACGTCTCCCTCATGGGGGAGACGCGATGCAAAATCATATGTTTTGCAATGGGGTGCCCTTATGATTATATGACTTGGGCGCGGGTTCGCGCAACGTTTTTTTTACGCAGAACGATATTATGATTGCTTATACGCAAGAAGTTTTCAGCTAAATGAATTTATCGCTCCTTATAATTCGCGGGGCGGCCTTCCGGCCGCCCCGCTTGCGTTTATATAAAATCGTTTCAGTCTTTCAGCCTGCTCTTGCCCTTCTTTTCGAGCTTGAGAAGCATCTCGGCGGGATCCTTCACCTTGGCGAGGAAGATCATCGCGGCGATGATGTAGGGCTTGAAGGAGGCCTGCTTGTAGAGAGGGTCGCGGTAGCGGTCGAACACGCTCGCGGCAACCTCGCCGGCTTCGCAGGAAACATCTGTAATGTCGGCGGGCAGGCAATGGAGGTAAAGCGCCTTGCCTTCCTTCGTCA
>CAZJYV010000014.1:0-7196 GCA_964550295.1 uncultured Clostridium sp.
TGAAGAAACTGCCCGCGGCCGTGTTCATTGTGGATCCCCGCAAGGAGCACATCGCCATCATGGAGGCGCGCGCGCTGGGCATCCCGGTGGTTGCGATCGTTGATACGAACTGCGACCCGGACGAAGTGGATTACCCCATCCCCGGCAACGACGACGCTATCCGCGCCGTAAAGCTGATCGCCTCCAAAATAGCGGACGCTGTGCTGGAAGGCCATCAGGGCGAGCAGATGGAGGATACCTCGGCTCGTAATGACCCTGCGTGAGATGAGCGGCGCCGGCATGATGGATTGCAAGAAGGCGCTGGTGGAGACCGACGGCGATATGGATAAGGCCATGGACTATCTGCGCGAAAAGAGCCTTGCGGCGAGCGCGAAGAAAGCGGCCCGTGTCGCTGCGGAAGGCATCGTCGATTCTTACATCCACATGGGTGGCAAGATCGGCGTGCTGGTCGAGGTCAACTGTGAAACCGACTTCGTCGCGCGCAACGAGGATTTCAAGACGCTCGTTCACGACATCGCGATGCATATTGCGGCTTCCAAGCCCACATGCGTAGCCAAGGAAGAAGTGGATCAGAACGAGATCGAGCATGAAAAGACGATCATCCGCGAGCAGGCGATGAACGATGAAAAGCTCAAGAACAAGCCCGCTGCAATCATCGACAAGATGGTCGAGGGCAGGATTGAGAAGTACTATAAAGAGGTTTGCCTGCTGGAGCAGCCCTTCGTAAAGGATCCGGATATAACGGTCGGCCAGCTCGTGAGCGCCACCACCGCTAAGATCGGCGAGAAGATCAGCGTACGCCGCTTCGTCCGTTACGAGATGGGTGAAGGTCTCGCCAAGAAGGAATGCGACTTTGTAGGCGAAGTCATGGGTCAAGTGAGCAAATAAGAAGTCTTTGAAGGGAACACGGCTTCGTGTTCCCTTTTTCATATCACAAAATCGGCTTGCGCCGCAGGGATATTCTGTATTTGGCAGGGGGAGGTTTGCATGATAAAGTTCAAACGCATTTCGCTCAAACTCAGCGGGGAAGCGCTCGGCGGCGCGGATGTGATCGACTTCGCGCAGGTTCAACGGGTTGCCGCGGAGATCAGGCTTCTGCGGGAGGCGGGCGCCGAGGTCGGACTGACGCTCGGCGGCGGCAACATCTGGCGCGGAAGGAGTTCCGGCGCAATGGACCGCACTCGCGCGGATCAGATGGGCATGCTCGCAACTGCAATCAACTCGCTCGCCATGGAGGCTGCGCTCCGGGAAATCGGCGTGCCATGCAAAGTGCTTTCGGCGATTCCGATGGAGCGCGTGTGCGACACGTTCACATCCCAGCGTGCCCAAGCGGCTTTCGCGGCGGGTGAAGTTGTGATTTTTGCCGCCGGCACAGGCCATCCATTCTTCTCCACGGATACAGCCGCCGCGCTCAAGGCGGCCGAGACCGGAGCGGACGTGCTCCTGCTTGCCAAGAATGTCGACGGCGTGTACAGCGCGGACCCCAAGCTCGATCCCCATGCGGTACGGTACGCCCGTCTTTCATACGACGAGGTGATCGCCCGCGACCTGAAGGCGACCGATATCACCGCCATCACCCTCTGCCGGGAAAGGCGGATCCCTATCATCGTATTTGCCATCCGGGAGGAAGGCAGCATCCTGCGCGCGGCGCAGGGCGCGGATGTGGGAACGCTGATTGACTAAGCGCCCTCGGTTGGGTACAATAAGATTCGGAATATCTTAACAGGAGGTTTGCTATGGACGCACTGGATATCGCAAAGGATAAAATGGCAAAGACAGAGGCAACGCTCAAGCGCGAGCTCTCCACCATGCGCGCAGGCAGAGCCAACCCGCAGGTGCTGGATCGCATTTTGGTCGATTATTACGGAACGCCGACGCCTATCAACCAGGTAGGCAACATCTCCTCGCCCGAAGCGAGGGTGCTTGTAATCGCGCCTTATGATCCTTCGGCTCTGCACGCGGTCGAGAAAGCCATCCAGAAGAGCGATCTGGGGATCAACCCCTCGAACGACGGCAAGCATATCAGGCTGATTTTTCCCGAGTTGACCGAGGAACGCCGCAAGGAGCTTGTGAAAAACGTGAAAAAGATGGGCGAGGAAGCGAAGGTCGCCGCGCGCAACATTCGGCGCGACGCACTCGAACAGGCCAAAAAGGCCCAAAAGGCAGGAGAAATCACCGAGGACGACCTCACCAAGACCGAGGAGCAGATCCAGAAGCAGACCGATGCTGCCATCAAAGAAATCGACAAGATCATCGTCGATAAGGAGAAGGAGATCATGCAGGTTTGACGGATGTCCTTGGGTTTGAATTGCATAACGCCACGGAGCTACTCGCCCGGGAGGGGTATGCGGTTACATGCGCACAGGTTTCCAGCAAAAAGGGCATGCAGGGGAACGAAGCGCGCGTGGTGCGCGTGCGCCGAACGGGCGATGATTCCGTTGAGCTGACATACGCCGTTTTCAAAACGGATATCGATTATCTGCCGGAAGGGACGGGTTTGGCAACTTGACGGAACGGGAAATAAACGAACTGAAACAGCGGCTGTCGCCTCTGCCCCGGCATGTGGGCATCATCATGGACGGAAACGGGCGCTGGGCAACCTCGCGCGGACTCCCGCGGGCGATGGGTCATCGTGCGGGTACGGAGCGCCTGCGCGGCATCATCCGACTGAGCTCCGACCTTGGCATAGAGGCGCTTTCGCTCTATGCTTTTTCCACCGAAAACTGGAAGCGGCCCAAGATGGAAGTGGATACGCTTTTTGCGATATTCATGGATTATTTTATGTGCGAGGTAGAGGAACTCCATCGCAACGGCGTGCGCATCACGGCGATGGGCGATATCGCTTCCCTGCCGGAAGGAGTCGCGCGCTCCTGTCGCGCGGCGATGGAAAAAACCGGCGCGAACACGGGGCTTCGCCTGAATATCGCGCTCAATTACGGCAGCCGTGCGGAACTCGCGCGCGCGGCGCAGCTGATCGCGCAGGACTGCGTTTCGGGCAGGCTCGAGCCCAGCCGAATCGGCGAGGGCGAGCTGACGCAAAAGCTATGGGTCGGCGATTTGCCGGATGTGGATCTGCTTATCCGCACGGGCGGCGAAAAAAGGCTTTCGAACTTCATGCTGCTTCAGGTCGCGTATGCCGAGCTGACGTTCCTCGATCTTTACTGGCCGGACTTTTCGGACGGACGCTATATCGATGTGCTTTCTGACTTTGCGGGCAGGAACAGGCGATTCGGCGGACTGGATGGTGAATAGGATGCTCAAACGCGTCATCGTCGGAGCGCTGCTCATTTTGCTGTTTATATCGGTGCTGGCGCTGGGCGGCTGGTATCAGTGCGTGGTGGTCAGTTTAGCCGCGCTGCTCAGCGTTTATGAGCTGTATCATGCCTTCCAGCAGAGCGGGCGGGCGATCTTCGTCATACCCGCGTATCTGTTTGCCGCCTCTTTTTTCTTGACTTTTAGGATCTTTGGCATAGAAGCCGTGTTCCTCACATGGCTGGCGTGCGTGCTTGGCGTGTGCGCGGAGCGTGTGCTGAACCCCAAACGCAGCACGCAGGACGCGCTGCTGGGGTTGGCCATTCTCGTTTATCCGGTCGTGCTCTATGCGGTTCTGATGCTGATTGCGGAAAGCAGGAACTTCGCGCACAGCCGCATCGGGCTTTTATGCGCGTTTGCCATGCCGCTCATGGGCGATACGTTTGCCTACTTCATCGGCGTGTCCTTCGGCAGGCGCAAGCTCTGTCCGGAACTGAGCCCGAACAAAACCGTCATCGGCGCGATCGGCGGTCTGCTCGGCGGCCTGTTCGGCGGGATATTCGTCTATTTTCTGCAGCAGATCTACAGCGCGGGCATTCCGCTTTGGTCCCTTGCGGCGCTCGGCCTTGTGTGCGGCGCTGTCGGCCAGATCGGGGATCTGTTTGCCTCCGCGATCAAGCGCTATACCGGCGTCAAGGATTACGGCTATATTTTCCCCGGACACGGCGGCATGACGGATCGGCTGGACAGCGTGCTGTTCTGTGCGCCGTTCGTTTACGCGGTGTTCACCCTCTGGCCGCATTGATTGGTGTATAATAACGATATGAAACGGATTGCGGTACTCGGAAGCACCGGCTCGATCGGCACGCAGACGCTCGACGTGCTCCGCTCGTCAAAGGATGTGGGGCGCGCGGTCGTGTTGTGCGCACGCGCGAATGCGGAGTTGCTCCTGTCCCAGGCGGAGGAGTACCTGCCCGAGCTCGTCTGCGTGGAGCAGGAAAACGCGGCGCGCGCGCTCGAAGGCAATCTTCCCGCGGGCGTGCGGCTCTATTGCGGAGAAGACGCGGGCGTGGTCGCCGCAGCATACGCGGGGGCGGATACGGTTATCCACGGCATTGCCGGCTTTGCCGGCACGGAACCCCTCGTTTGCGCGCTTCAGGCGGGCAAGCGCGTCGCTCTTGCGAACAAGGAAAGCATCGTTTGCGCGAAAGCGCTTGTGGACCGCGCACTTGCCCAAGGCACGGGCGAGATCATTCCGGTGGACAGCGAACAGTCCGCCCTCTTCCAGTGCCTTGCCGCAGGCAGGCGGGAGGATGTGAAAAGGCTGATCCTTACGGCTTCCGGCGGGCCGTTCCGCATGTTGGACGCCGAACGCCTCGCGCGTGTGGCGCCCGGTGATGCGATGCGCCACCCCACATGGAAGATGGGCGCCAAGGTCACCCTCGATTCCGCGACGCTTTTTAATAAAGGGCTGGAAATGATCGAAGCCGCGCATCTTTTCGGCTTCGGTGCGCATATGATCGATGTGATGATCCATCCGCAGTCCGTCGTGCATTCGATGGTGGAATTCAGGGACTCTTCCGTGATCGCGCAGCTGTCCCTGCCAGATATGCGCCTGGCGATTCATTACGCGCTGACCTACCCCGCGCGGCAAACCAGCGCCTTTGGCGCGCTCGATCTGACGAGGCTTTCGGGGCTGACCTTTGAGCGGCCGGATGACGCGCGTTTTCCGGCGCTGCGTCTCGCGTATGCGGCGCTGCGCGCGGGCGGGCTTGCACCGTGTACGTACAGCGCGGCGAACGAGGCTGCGGGGACGTTGTTCCTCGGCGGACGCATCGGTTTTATGGAGATACCGGCGCTGGTGGAACAGGCGCTTGAACATACGCCCAAGGGTGAGGCGGATTCCGTGGAGGCGATACGCAGTGCGGATCACCTAGCGAGGGAATATGTCATGCAAAAAAGCGAGGGAGCATTATGAGTACCGTACTATACGTCATCGTCGCGCTTGTCATCCTTTCCGTATTCGTAACGCTTCACGAGCTCGGGCATTACATCGCGGGCAGGAAGCTGGGTTTTGGCATCGTGGAATTCGCTGTGGGCATGGGCCCCGCGATCATCAAAAAAAAGAAAAACGGCATCCTCTACTCGCTGCGGGC
This sequence comes from uncultured Clostridium sp., assembly GCA_964550295.1. GTDB lineage: Bacteria > Bacillota > Clostridia > Christensenellales > CAG-138 > Phil1. The sequence continues at coordinate 5,409 of CAZJYV010000014.1, forward strand.
TTTTCCGGTGGGCGGCATGTGCCGTTTCTATGGGGAGGATGAGGAAACAGGGGACGGGCTGGCCTTCGGCGCGCAGAAGCCGTGGAAGCGGGCGGTCGTGCTCGCGTCCGGCGCGTTCATGAACATCCTGACCGCGATCATCCTTGCGGTCGTCATCCTGATGGCCATCGGCGTGATCGTGGACTATATCCCCACGGTCAACGAGTTTTCGTTTGAGGATTCACCCGCACAGGCTGCGGGTCTGCTTCCGGGGGACGTGATCCTCGCTGTGGACGGGCAGGAACTGACCCAATATTCGCAGACGGATTCGCTCCTCGCGCTCATCAAACAGGCGAGCGGCGACGCATGTGTGATAACGGTTTCGAGGGACGGGACCGTCATGGATCTTACCATCCGCAACCTTTACAACCAGGCAGAGGGCCGCAATATCATCGGCATTCAGATCGGCGCGATCCCCGTGTATGAAAAACTCGGCTTTTTCAAGGCGGTGGGCAACTCCTTCCAGTATATCTGGGAGATGATCAAGAGCCTGTTCTCTTTCTTCGGTATGCTCTTCCGCGGCGAGATCCGGCAGGGCGATGTCGTCGGTCCCGTGGGCATCATCGTGCTGATCACGGACGCGGTCAAACAGGGCGCGAGCCAACTGCTGCAGATCGCCGTGCTCATCAGCGCGAACCTCGGCCTTTTCAACCTGCTGCCGCTGCCTGCGCTTGATGGGGGCCGGCTGGTTTTCGTCGTCGTCGAGGCGATCCGTAAAAAACCCGTTCCGCCCGAAAAGGAGGGCATCGTGCATTTCGTGGGCATCATTCTGTTGCTCGGTCTGATCATTTATCTTTCCATCGGCGATATTTCTTCGCTTTTCGGAGGCTGATATGGCGCGCATGACGCGCGCCGTGCAGGTGGGGAACGTTGTTCTGGGCGGCGGCGCGCGCGTTCTCGTCCAATCGATGACCAATACCCGTACGGCGGACATCGAAAAAACGTCGGAGCAGATCGGGCGGCTTGAAGAAGCGGGCTGCGAAATCGTGCGCTTCGCCGTGCTGGATGAGGCGGACGCGTTGGCCGTACCCGCGCTCAAAGCGCGCGCCCGGGTTCCGCTCGTGGCGGACATCCATTTCGATTATAAGCTTGCCATCCGCTGCATGGAAAACGGCGTGGACAAGCTGCGCATCAACCCGGGCAACATCGGCGCCATCGAGCGCGTGAAGGCGGTCGCGGACTGCGCCAAGGCACACCGCGTTCCCATCCGCATCGGCGTCAACGGAGGTTCTCTGGAAAAAGAACTTCTTGCAAGATACGGCGCGCCGACGCCGCAGGCGCTTGCGCAAAGCGCGCTCGATCACGTCCGGCTGCTCGAAAAAGCGGGCTATTCGGATGCTATCGTTTTGTCTGCAAAGTCCTCCTCAGTGCGGGATACGGTCGAGGCGTACAGGCTGCTGGCGGAACGCTGCGACTATCCGCTGCATGTGGGTGTCACGGAGGCGGGCGGGGGCGAGATGGCCGTCATCAAATCCGCGGCAGGTATCGGCGCACTGCTCATAGACGGCATCGGGGATACGATCCGCGTTTCCCTCACGGGCGACCCCGTGCGCGAGGTGGAGGCCGGCATTGCGCTCCTGCGCGCGCTGGGTCTGCGGCGCGAGGGGGTTGAGGTCATCAGCTGCCCGACCTGCGGCCGCTGCCGCAACGTGGAGGCGCACGGCGCGCTCGCCGAGCGCGTGCGACGTGAGTTCGCAGGCGAAAAGCGCTATTTGAAGGTTGCCGTGATGGGCTGCGCGGTCAACGGAC
>CAZJYV010000014.1:7206-10550 GCA_964550295.1 uncultured Clostridium sp.
CCGGGCGAGGCACGGGAGGCCGACATCGGCATCGCTTTTGGGAAGAACAACGCCGTTCTCTTCGAACGGGATCAACCGGACCGGGCGGGGAACCTTCCCGGCATCGCGGATGAATTGATCGCGCGCATTCGCGCGCGGCTCAAATAAGGAAGGCATCATGAAACAATCCGATCCTTACGGCCTTGCCGCATACGGCGCAAGGCTTGATGGCGCAAAGCTGCATAAAAAGGAAAAAACCCTCGAGGTGACGATCGCCGCGACGCGCCTGATCGACGCGCTCGAGGCGGATAAAATAGCAGCCGTATTCAAGGGCGCCGTGCCCGGCTGCGCGGTTGCGCTCCGCGTGTATCGGGAGGATGGCGAATCTCCCCTTGCCGACAGGCACGCTTTTTTTGAGCTGCTTCGGAAAAGCTGGATTTATTTCTCCCCGCTCATGCGTGTTTCTCTGAAAAATGCGGAATTGGATCTGCGCGAAAATCGCGTTGAGGTTCGCATACCCGAAAAACTCTGCCACGCCGCCATAAGCTACAACGGCGCGGATCAGCTCACGGACTTTGTAAAAAACGTCTATGGCATCGATCTGGAGATATGCCTGATGCCCGACTCCTCCGTAGAGGCACCGCGCGTGTCTGAAACGGAGCAAACGGAAAGGGACGATTGGTCGGACGTGCCGTTTGACATGTCCGCCGCGCAAAAGCAAACCCCGCAAAAGAAAAAAGCCGGCACCGGCGTTGCCAAAACACGCGTTTCGCAAAAGGACATCATCATGGGGACGCCCGTTTCCACAAAGCCCGCATCGATGGCCTCCGTCAACGAGGAAAGCGGCACGGTGACCGTGCGCGGCGAGATCATCTCAATCGAGATGCGGCCGCGGAAGAACGGCGGGTTCATCCTTGTTTTGTACCTGACGGACAAGAGCAATACGCTGCCCGTAAAGCTGTTTCCGACGGAACAGGAAAAGTACCTGATCACCCGTCTTGAGGATGTGCGCGAAGCGGGCGACTGGGTGGTTGTGCATGGGCGCTATTCAAGGGACGAGTTTTCCGGCATGTACTGTGTGTTCGCCGATTCCATCTACCGCACGGATGCGGAGCACCGCGAGGATACGGCGGAAAAGAAGCGCGTCGAACTGCATCTGCATACGAAGCTGAGCGCCATGGACGGATTCATCACCGTCGAAAAGGCCGTTGAAACGGCCGCCCGCTGGGGACACCGGGCGGTCGCCATCACCGATCACGGCGTGGTGCAGGCGTTCCCCGCGGCGGTGAGCGCCGCAAAGAAGCTTGCCGGGAAGAACAAGGACATCAAGGTGCTCATGGGCGTGGAGGGTTACCTTCTGCCCGACTGCACGCTTATTCCGATGCAAGGAAAGTTCTGCGTCATCGAAGCTGTCACATCGCCGGGCGTACGCGCCGAAAATATTTTCGGGCTCTGCGCCGTCAGATGGGATGAACGGGGCAATGAGCAGCTTTTTTCCACCCTTGTGAACGCGGGTGCGCCCCTGCCGGATGAGCTTGCCGCAGAGTCCGGCATCGATGCTGCCGCCCTCGGGGACGCACCGACGTCGCAGGAGGCACTCACCGCGCTGCGCGGGTTCATCGGGGATGCACGGATCGTTGCGCACGACGTACAAACGCTCCTAAAGCTCTTCCGCAAGGCGGATGCGCTGAACATCGATTTTCCGCGCGCATGCATCGCCGCAGACAGACTTGCGCACGAGCTGTGCCGCGAAAAACCCGTCATCGCTCCTGAAACGCCGCAGGAATGCTTGGAAGCCATGGGCATACAATCGGTCTCCGGCGCGCTGGAGGATCGAGCCAGGGCGCTTATGGCGCTGTTTAAGGCGTGCACCGCGCGCATGGGGAAATTGGGCATCGCGCGCCTGCCCCTGTGGGACTGTGTGCCGCAGGAAAAGGTCAAGGGCAAGCGGAGTACGTTCCATATCATCCTCATCGCGAAAAACCCTGTGGGTCTCAAGCATCTTTACAAGCTTGTGAGTTATGCGCACCTCGAACATCTGCGCGGTGTGCCGCAAATCCCCCGAAGCCTTCTGCTGTTTCACAGGGAAGGCATCATCGTCGGTTCCGCCTGTGAGGCGGGGGAGGTATTCCGTGCAGTTCTGGAGGATGAACCCTCCGAAACACTCGCATCCATCGCGCGGGAATACGATTATCTTGAGGTGCAGCCCACGGGCAACAACGAGTTCCTCGTGCGCGCTGAAATCGTGAAGGATACCGAAGGCCTTCGCGCGCTCAACCGAAAGATCGTTGCGCTCGGAGATCAACTGGGGATTCCTGTCGTTGCAACGGGGGACGCGCATTTTCTCGACCCGGAGGACGCGGTGTTCCGCGCCATCGTCATGAGCGCGCGCGAATTTAAGGATGCGGAGCAGCAAGCGCCGCTTTACTTCCACACCACGGACGACATGCTTGCGGAATTTTCGTATCTCGGCGAGGAAAAGGCGATGGAGGTCGTGGTGGAAAACCCCAACCGCATTGCCGATTCCTGCGAAAAAATGATGCCCTTCCTCTCGGAAAAAGGCACGTACGCGCCGGAGTTTCCGCATGCGAGCGAGGAGTTGAAGGATACTGCGCTCAAGCGCGCGCACGAGATCTACGGGGATGTTCTGCCCCCTGTCGTGGAGGCGCGGCTCAAAAAGGAGCTGGATTCCATCATCGGCAACGGGTATGCCTCGCTGTACCTTTCGGCGGAGAGGCTCGTGAAAAAATCCAACGGCGACGGATACCTCGTGGGGTCGCGCGGCTCGGTCGGCTCCTCCTTCGTGGCGACGATGGCCGGCATCACCGAGGTGAACCCCCTGCAGCCGCATTACGTGTGCCCGAGCTGCCGCCACAGCGATTTTGATGTGGATTTAGGCAAATACACCTGCGGCATCGATATGCCGGACGCAAACTGTTCCGTTTGCGGCGCAAAATACCAAAAGTTCGGCTACACGATCCCGTTCGAGGCGTTCCTGGGCTTCAAAGGGGATAAAACACCCGATATCGATTTGAACTTTTCGGGCGAATATCAGCCCGTCGCACATAAGTATGTTGAGGTGATGTTCGGCGAGGGCTATGCCTTCCGCGCCGGCACGATCTCCGGCCTGAAGGATAAAACCGTTTACGGCTACATCAAGGGTTATTGCGAGCAGCGGGAGACGGCCTTTTCGCGCGCGGAAACAGAGCGCCTCGTACACGGGTGCGAGGGCGTCAAGCGCACCACGGGTCAGCATCCGGGCGGCATGGTCGTATTGCCCCGCGAGTACGAAATTTATCAGTTCACGGCCGTTCAGCACCCCGCCGACGACGCCGCGAGCGGCATCGTCACCACGCACTACGATT
>CAZJYV010000014.1:10560-20279 GCA_964550295.1 uncultured Clostridium sp.
GGAGGGGTATGAAATCTTCGATTTCACGCCCATCCAGTACCCAGCGGACAAGAGCGATAAAAACACCATCACCACCCACTTCGACTTCCATGCGATGGATGACCGCCTCGTCAAACTCGATATCCTCGGTCACGATGATCCGACCGCCATGCGCATGTTCCACGAAATGACGGGCATCGACCCCAAGGATATCCCGCAGGACGACCCGGAAACCATGCGCCTCTTCTCCTCGGTTGAACCGTTGGGTACAACCTTGGAGGCGCTCGAGTGCGATGTGGGCAGCATTGCCATCCCTGAATTCGGTACGCCTTTCGTACGCAAGATGCTCATGGATACGCGCCCGACTTCTATGGACGAGCTGGTGCGCATATCCGGATTATCCCACGGCACGGACGTGTGGCTCGGCAACGCGCAGGAGATGGTTCTCGGCGGCGTGGCGACGCTTTCGCAGGTGATCTGCACGCGCGAGGATATCATGAACACCCTCATGGCAATGGGCGGCGGGGCTTCGATTTCCTTCAAAACGATGGAAAGCGTGCGCAAGGGCAAGGGTCTGACCGAGGAGATGGAGGGGAACCTCGCAAAACTCAACGCGCCGGAATGGTTTGTGAATTCGCTGCGCAAAATCAAGTACTTGTTTCCGCGCGCACATGCGGCAGCGTATGTGATGATGAGCTTCCGCACGGCCTACTACAAGGTGCATCGCCCGCTTGCGTTCTACTCGGTCTATTTCACTGCGCGCGCGGACGCGTTTGATGTGGAGGCGGCCTATGGCGGCGAGGAGCGGGTTTTGAAGAACATCAAGGCGATCCGGGATAAGGGCAACCGCGCCGAGCAGAAGGAACAGGACCTTTTAACCATCCTCGAGGTGGTGTATGAGATGAACCGGCGCGGCATCGGGCTTTTGCCGATCGATCTTTATAAATCGGACGCGACGCGCTTTCTCATCGAAGGCAACGCGCTGCGCCCTCCGTTCAGCGCTATCGCGGGCGTGGGCGCGACTGCGGCAGACGGCATCGGCGCGGCAAAGGCGGAAGGCCCCTTCGCTTCGGTGGAGGATTTTCGTGCGCGCGCAAAGGCCAACAGCGCGGTGGTCGAAAAACTCCGCACGCTCGGCTGCTTTGCCGATCTGCCTGAGGCGAACCAGATCACGTTGTTCGGCATGTAAATTCAGATCATTCGTATATGCGGGCGGACACAAAATCCGCCCCGATGAATTCTTCAAACAAACAGTTTTTTCAACCCATCCTCATAAGGCGCGCGCACAATCCCTTTTTCCGTTACGATGGCGGTGATGAGGGAGTGATCGGTCACGTCAAAGGCGGGGTTGTAGCACTTGACGTCTGCCGGCGCCATGGGTTTTTCGTAAAACTTGGTTTTGATCTCATCCGGGTTTCGCAGCTCGATCTCGATATCCGCGCCTGTTCTGCATGTCATGTCGATTGTGGAGGTTGGGCCAAGCACATAGAACGGAATGCCGTAATGCTTGGCTAAGATGGCGATGCCGCTCGTGCCGATCTTGTTGGCGGCATCCCCGTTGGCGGCCACGCGGTCGCAGCCGACGAAGCAGGCCTGTATCCAGCCGTTTTTCATCACGATGGAGGCCATGTTGTCGCAGATGAGCGTCACGTCCGCACCCGCCCCGTGCAGTTCGTACGCCGTGAGCCGCGCGCCCTGCAAAAGCGGGCGCGTTTCATCCGCGAACACGCGCAAGCGATAGCCGCGCTCCGTTCCGAGCAAAATCGGCCCCAGTGCCGTGCCGTATTCGGATGTTGCAAGAGGACCTGCGTTGCAATGGGTGAGGATGCCGTCCCCATCCTTTATGAGGCTTAAGCCGTATTCCGAAATGGCTTTGCATTTGGCGATGTCGTCCGCATGGATGGCGAAAGCTTCATCGCGCATGGAGGCAAGCAGTGCCGCGCGGGGCTTGTCGAGGTTGCGCTTTGCCGCATCGAGCAGCCTGCCGACCGCCCAGCTTAAGTTGACGGCCGTCGGGCGGGATGAATCGAGGTATGCGCCGAACTTTGCGAGGGTTCCATAAAACGCCTGCGCGTCGTTTTCTCCAATGTCCTTTGCGAGTACATACATGCAGTAGCCCACGCAGATGCCGATGGCAGGTGCGCCACGCACGCGAAGCGAGGCGATCGCCTCAAACATCTCCTCGGGCGTTTTCAGGCGGATTTCCATCTCCTGATTGGGTAGAAGCGTTTGATCGAGGATGAAAAGCTCGTCGTTTTCGGTCAGGCGGATGTTGTCCATATCTCGCTCCATAAAACGGTCTGTTGAGATTAGTATAGCCCGATCTCAAGCCGAGTTCAACAGCGCGGCAGAAACGCCTTGCTGTCCATTCGTGAGTGACGAACATATAGTACACTATATCATGCGATTAAGGAGTGTTTATATGTTTAACGATCTATACAGTCACCCGGTTTGCCCCATGTCCTTATACCAATCCCTGCAGGGAAAGTATTTCGCGGGGCTTAGCCGCGAGGAATTCGGCGGCGGAAAATACGCCTGGGCGGGGCTTGTTAACCCGCCGCACTCCGGCGTGCTGTTGTTTGCAAATGTGTTCACCGTGGGCAATGTGACGGAAGTCCCCTTTTCCTTTCAGGTTTGGCTCAACGCGCAAACTTCGGGCAATCCGGAACGGACGGATATGCAAAGCCCGTCGAACACCGCGGTTTTTCCTTTGCCCCAACCGCGGATTCAGTTCCTGTTCGCGCAGAACGTCGATGCAGAGCCGACGGGAGGGGCGCTGATCTTCGGTCGCCGCTGCCCCGCGCAAACCACGATCGTATCCGAGGAGGACGGCAAATTCATCGTTCCGCCGGGCGGAAATTTTCTCATCAACCTGCTGCCGCCCGAAACGAGCGGGGAAAAGATCGAGGGGCGCGTCGCGTTTGGCTGGTGGGAGGAGTCTTGCCCGTAAATTGGCGGCAGACCGTCAGTCCCGTTTCGCGCGTTCCTCCGTTATCAGCGCCCTTGCAAGGGACATCGCCCGTATCATTTTTTCAAATCGGGCGCAATGGATGGAGCCTTCCGCAAATTTCTGCCGCGCCTTTTCGCATTTGCTGATTATGGAAGATATAGGCTGCAGCGCTTCGGTCAATTCTGATTGGGTGCAGCTGTCCGCACGGTTTTCGCCCGTCATCAGACCTTGCACGGTGCGCAGCGCATTGAGCCGATTCGTCAGAAGCGCGCGTTGAGGCGTTCCTTGCGCAAACTTCGGCTGTATTTTTTCGCATCTGCCGATGATGGAGGAGATGATTTGCCGTGCTTCTTCCCGTTCTTCTCTCGTATATTCACCCATCGCTGACCACCTCAAAAACGGATTGACGGTTCTGTTCATCGGATAAACAAAAAACAGGCCGGTAAGACCTGTTTTCGTTTGGTGCGGTCAGTGAGACTTGAACTCACACGGTTGCCCATACGCCCCTCAAACGTACGCGTCTGCCAATTCCGCCATGACCGCTCGGATACGCGATTTTTCGAACCGCAAGGGATATTATAAATGTTGGCACACCGCTTGTCAACCCTGAAATCGCCCATTTTTGCGCTCAGCCGAGCGCGACGTCGAGCAGCATCATGATCGCAAAACCAAGCGCGGTTCCGATTGTGCCGATGTTGCTGTGTTCGCCCTGCTGCGCCTCGGGGATCAGCTCCTCGACGACAACATAGATCATCGCGCCCGCCGCGAAGCACAGGAGGTAAGGGAGAATGGGAACCAATACGCGCGTCAGCAGGATGGTCGCCGCCGCGCCGATGGGCTCCACCACGCCGGAAAGCGTTCCGTAAGCGAAGGCACGCGTGCGCGTGAGGCCGTTTGTGCGAAGCGGCAGCGAGATAATCGCGCCTTCCGGAAAGTTCTGCAGCGCGATGCCGACTGCGAGCGCAAATGCGGAGGCGAGCGAAATGCCCGCGTTTCCTGTTATAACGCCCGCAAACACCACGCCGACCGCCATGCCTTCGGGGATGTTGTGCAGCGTTACCGCAAACAGGAGCATGGCCGACTTTGAAAGATGCGCGGGTCTGCCCTCAGGCGCGTCCGCCCCGAGATGCAGGTGGGGGATGAGTACGTCCAGCAACAGCAGGAAGCCGATGCCCGCGAGAAAACCCACCACCGCCGGAACCCATTTCACCACGCCCTGCGCCTGCGCCATATCGATTGCGGGCAGAATCAGCGAAAACACGCTTGCCGCGATCATCACGCCGGAGGCAAAGCCCAGGAGAAGCTTTTGAAACTTCAGGTTCAGCTCGCGCCGCACAAAATACACCATCGCGGAGCCGAACGCTGTGCCGACAAATGGGATCAATAGGCCGGTTATGATTTTCAGATTATCGCTCATCGATCTGTTCCCCCAAAAAATGATCCAGGATGAAAGCGTAAAACGGCTCGTCAGCCCCAACGTCAACTGTTTCGTCCGCGTCCGGGCATACGCGCAGCAGGCTGTTTTCCGGTAGCCGGAACGCGCTTTGTCCCACACGGAGCGCAAGCGGTTGGTGCGCGAAAACGAGGGAGCATTGCCGGTCTGTTACGCGGATTGTGCTTGCATACAGCATAATTCCCGCGCAGTTCAGGAGCATCAGGTTCAAATCGCGCCCGCGGCCTTCGCATTCAACAGGCGCGCCGCCGTCGAAACACAGGATGTCCCCCCGGTGCAAAAGTACAGGATCGTGATCGGCGACACGCAGAAGAAGCGCGCCGTCGAGCGGCGAAAGGTATCTCGTAACGCCCGGCAGGCTGGTAAATACGGACCGGTCGAGCGCGAGCGTCGCGGAGCTGATGCGTGCGCGGAAGGTGCGCTTCGCATATGAAGCGCCGGCGGGCAAAATGAAAAGCTCCGTCGTTTCGCCTCCGCTCCAGACGGATGTCGTGAACCGTTCGCTTGTAATCAGTTCCGTTTGCATGGCTTCAGCTTATGGGACGGAAGCGGGTGCGCCTCAGAGGGAGGGGTGCGAGTCGAGGTAGCCTTGCAGGATGATCGTCGCCGCGAGTTTATCCACGACCTTGCGGCGCTGCTTCCAGTCAAGTTCCGCCTCCATCAGCACGCGTTCGGCGGAAACGGTGGTGAGCCGCTCGTCAAAAAAGGCGTGTTCCCCATCCCAGTTTTCGAGAACGACGGCGGCAAAGGCTTTTACCTTATCCGATTGGAAGCCATAGCTTCCGTCCATGTTGCGCGGCATGCCGAACAGCAGGCGCACGGGGCGATATTTGTTCGCCAGAGCGAGGATATAGTTTGCGTCGGCTGTGTCATTTCCGGTACGGGTATAGGTTTCAAGACCCTGCGCGGTGAAGCCCAGCGGATCGCTCACGGCAAGGCCGATTCTTCTGTCTCCAACATCCAATGCGAGCACGCGTTTCATAATTGCTCCTTTTCCATCTTAAAAAAAGGCGCGGTCGAATGGCCGCGCCGTCTGTTTGCACAAATCGCGTTATTCTTCGTTTGTTTCTTCGGATTCAAGTTTAGCAACATCCTGCGCGCGCACATAGAAGCGCACAAGTTCCTCCAGGAGTTCATCCCTCTCCAGGCTGCAAATGCGGTAGCGTGCATTGTTGTAGCTGGTGATGTACGTCGGGTCGCCCGATATGAGATAGCCGACGATCTGGTTCACCGGGTCGTATCCGCGCTCGCGCATGGAGGAGTACACGTTCATGAGCACCTCGCTGGCTTTGTTTTCCTCGCGCGGCATACGGAAAAACATCGTTTCGTTCGTGTCTTTGGTCATTCGAGGCGCCTCCTTATCCATGAATCTATTGAAATTATAACAGATGGATGTGAGAAATGAAAGAGCGCCGCGCCAAATTTTTACAAAGCGGTAATATCTGAAAAGCGGCTTGCGCCGCTTTTTCAAGGGGGTTAGTTGAGTATATCGCTCAACCGTATGGCCGTTCGTCTTCCGTTGCGCCACATCTTCTTAGAATCGCGCAGAAGCCTGCGCGACACATCGGGATACATCGCGGTGACGGCCGCCGTTGTCACGGCCATCCCAGCGGCGATCCCGGCCACAAAGGTAATCGCTTTCATGAATTCGCTCCTTTCGCGTGGTAAGCTTGCGTTTAGCTTTCCCAACTCGAAGCGCGCGCGTACATGGTAATGATTGTTATCGTCGAAAACGCGCAGCGGATCTCCGTTTTATCAATGCTCAAACTTTTTCTTTTCGATTTCCGCCGGAACGGGAAGCCCTTTGCGATTATAATAATCCACCAGGGCGGCCTTGATCGCTTCCTCCGCTAGTACGGAGCAATGGATCTTCTGCGGGGGCAAACCTTCAAGCGCCTCCACGACCGCGGAATTCGTGAGCCGGAGCGCCTCCTCGACTGTTTTACCCTTGACGAGTTCCGTCGCCATGCTCGATGTGGCGATTGCCGCGCCGCAGCCGAAGGTTTTGAAGGAAACGTCCTCGATGACGCCTTCGTCGTTCACTTTTAAAAACATCTGCATGATGTCGCCGCACTTGGCGTTGCCAACCATGCCCACGCCGTTGGCGCTCTCCATCTCACCCATGTTGCGGGGATGAGAAAAATGATCCAGAACTTTTTCGGTATACATCGTGAATTCCTCCTTTTATTTGGCCGAACCCTTCCAAAGAGGGCTCATGAAACGTAGCTTGTCTGCAACTTCCGGCAAGGTTTTTAGCACATAGTCGATCTCTTCTTCCGTGGTGTCGTCGCTCAGCGTCAGGCGGACGCTGCCGTGTGCCACCTCATGGGTGAGTCCCATGGCAAGCAGCACGTGCGACGGATCAAGCGAGCCGCTCGTGCACGCTGAGCCTGAGCTTGCCGCGATGCCGTTCATGTCGAGCATCAGCAGGATGGATTCGCCCTCGATGAACTTGATACTCACGTTGGCGTTGTTGGGCAGCCGCCTGGTCGGGTGACCGTTGAGCTTAACCTCGGGGATTGTCGCGAGGATGCCTTCGATGAGCTTGTCGCGAAGGAGTGTCATGTGCGCTGCGCTCTCGGTCATGCCCGCGACGGCAAGTTCGATGGCTGCGCCGAGTCCGACGATGCCCGTTACGTTCTCCGTGCCAGCGCGGCGGCCCTTCTCCTGCTCGCCGCCCACGATAAAGCTGGGCAGCCGGATGCCTTTTTTCAGGTACAGCGCGCCCACGCCCTTTGGTCCGTGGAACTTGTGCGCGGAGAGGGAAAGCATGTCGATGCCCATTGCCTTCACGTCGATGGGCACATGACCGACCGCCTGCACCGCGTCCGTATGGAACAGCACGCCCTTTTCGCGGCAGACCTTTGCGATCTCGGGGATGGGCATGATCGTGCCGACCTCGTTGTTGGCGAACATGATCGAAACCAATATGGTTTTGTCCGTAATCGCGGCGGCGACCTGCTCCGGCGTCACAAGCCCGTATTCGTCCACGGGCAGGTATGTGATGTCATAGCCTTTGCGCGCGAGCGCGTCGCAGGCATGCAGGATCGCGTGGTGTTCCACGTTGGTCGTGATGATGTGGTTGCCTTTGGTTTTATATTTTTCGGCCACACCGAAAAGCGCCGTGTTGTCGCTTTCCGTACCGCAGCCGGTGAATATGATTTCCGCAGGGTCCGCGCCGAGGGCGGCGGCAACTTTTTCCCGCGCAGCCTCAACGCCACGCCGCGCTTCCTGCCCGAACGAATGCGGGCTGGACGCGTTGCCGTATATCTGCGTCAGGTACGGCATCATCGCTTCGAGCACCCCGGGAGAGAGCGCTGTGGTAGCGGCGTTGTCAAGATAGATTTTCTTCATTGGTTCCCCTTTCAAGCTGCGTTTTATAGTCGCCCGCCATGTCCTTCAAGGTGGTGGCGTTGAGCACTTCGTCGATGCGCGACTGAAGTTTGAGCCACAGCGGCCGAGCAGAACAGGAGCATGCGTTCGTGCAGTCCACTTTGCTGGAGCTGACGCAGTCGATCAGCGTGGTTTCCCCCTCGAGGGCGCTGAGCACCTGCTGAACCGTGATTTCCTCAGGCGCGCGGGATAATTCGTATCCCCCTTGTGCGCCGCGCGTGGCTGTGATCAGCCCCGCTTTTTTCAGGGCGCTCACAAGCTGCTCAAGATAGGTGTCGCTGATACCCTGAAGCTCCGCGAGGGATGATGTACTCAACCGTGCTTGTCCGTACGCCATCGAAAGATCCACCATTGCCTTGAGTCCGTACCGGCCTCTCGTGGAGAGCATCACGATCGCTTCACCCCAATTCCTACTATAATACTCGGATTTCATGATTAATATAGCACCGCATGTGCGCATTGTCAACGGGAAAGTGGGAATATATTCGCATACGACGGCACACGGCGTTCGCTTCGGCAGACCGTATCTTCGAAGCCGCGGATCGGGCTTGGCATCTCCATATTATTACAATTCAGATGTTTTCTTCTTGCGCAATAATCCGTTATAATAAAAAAGAACCGTATGCGCCGGTTCAATGCCCGATTGGCTGCGCAGGAAAGGAGACGCCATGAAAAGGAAACCGATCCTGATCCTTGCTTTACTGCTTTCGGCCCTGTTTTTATTGCAGGCTTGTTCCGATGGAGGCGGAGCGGTCTCGCCCGCGCCGACCGGAGCCGGGGCGGAGGAGGAGTTGACGCTCACGCTCGATGAGCTCGCCCAATACGACGGAAAAGACGGAAACCCTGCCTATATCGCTGTGGACGGCGTGATTTATGACGTAACGGATGTGGCGCTATGGAAAAACGGCGCGCATAACGGGTACACCGCCGGACAGGATCTGACGGATGAGATCAAGAACATATCGCCGCACGGGGTATCCAAACTCAAGGGACTGCCCGTCGTGGGCAAACTGGCGGAGTGAAGGAGGGACAACATGTATCAACTGCTCGGCTGGTTCCTCGTTGCCCTGCTCCTGATCATGACAGCACCGTTCTGGCTTCGTTGGCTCAACGAACGGACGCTGCACCTCAAGGGCGGCGGATACGCAAAAACGATCAAGGTCCTGCGCGCCATCCATAAGCCGCTCGGCGGGGGCATTTTGCTCATCGCGCTGGCACACGGCTATCTCGCGCTGGGTGCAATCAGGCTGCATACAGGCCCGTTGCTTTTACTCGCTCTGATCGTCACGGCAAGCCTTGGCATCCTGTTCTTCCGTTTGAAGAAAAAAGCACTGTTTCTCTGGCACAGGCGTTTGGCGATTGCAGCCGTCGCGCTGCTGCTGCTCCATCTGATCTTTCCGAACGCGCTGTACGGTCTGTTCGGCTGAGCGGATCGGGGATACCGACCTGCGGCGTTGTGTTGCAAAAGAAAAGGGTACGGCGATTTGAACCGCCGTACCCTTTTGATTGATCCGATCAATCGCTTATTCGTACATCGGGTATTTTTTCGTAAGCGCGATGACGCCCGCCTTGACTTCGGGCACGGCCTCCTCGCCATTGAGGATGATCCGCGCGAGGAAGTCCGCTACGCTGACCATATCCTTTTCGTCAAGCCCGCGCGAGGTGACGGCGGGCGTGCCCAGACGGATGCCGCTGGTGACGAAGGGGCTGCGTGTTTCGGTGGGCACGGTGTTCTTGTTGGCGGTGATGTTGGCGGAGTCGAGCAGCGCCTCAACCTCCTTGCCGGTGCGCCCGTCGGAGCCGAGGTCCACGAGCATGAGGTGATTATCCGTGCCGTTGGAAACGAGCTTGATGCCGTGCGCCATGAGTTCTTTGGCAAGTACCTGTGCGTTACCGGCAACGCGCCGTTGACCAGACCGTGTTCAATTGTGCTGCGTACAACGC
>CAZJYV010000015.1:0-2223 GCA_964550295.1 uncultured Clostridium sp.
CGCCAAGAACACCGCCGTCATCGCGTGCATCATGATCATCGGCCTGGGCACGGGCACTTCGTTCGACTTCTTCGGCATGCAGGTGCCCTCCATCGCAGGCGCGGCGATCTTCGGCATCGTCCTGAATCTGCTGCTGAGCATCGGCGGCAAGAAGGAAATGAAGGAAGAGGCCAAATAACCCAAACACCATATACGATGCGTCAACCGCCGCGGTTTCCGCGGCGGTTGTTTTATGCCGCAACCCGCCGCGACGTAAAATAAGTCACAACTGTGGCAAGCGGGCAAAAAAGCATGCCGCCGCTTGACTTTGATTGTCGAAAGCATATAATTCCTAGTAATTATGGGATGATATAGCCTGCCGGACGCAGGCTTCGGAAGGATGAAGGATGGATACGAAAAAGAAGAGAAGAAAATGGCCGTGGGTCGTGCTTGCAATCGTTGCGGTGCTGCTTCTTGCCGTGGTGGTGCTTATCAGGCGCGCGCGGCTTGCCGCAGAAGCCGTCACCTATGAATCCTACACGGTGACGAAGGGCAGCATCACGTCCACTATCACAGGCAGCGGCAGGCTCCAATCCGCAGATGCCGAAAATATCGACATTCCGCAGGATGTCACGATAGCCGATGTGGCTGTTTCCGTCGGAGACAGCGTAAAAGTAGGCGAGGTGCTCGCCACGTTTGACACGGAATCCCTTGCCGGACGCGCGGCCACACTATCCGGTCAGCTTTCCTCCATCGACATGGAGCTTGCCCGCATGGCGAATGCAAAAACCGCGGATATCGTTTACGCACCCCTTGCCGGACGGCTGAAAGTGCTCTTTGTATCCGTGGGGGATGACGTGCTGGGCGCAATCGTCGAAAACGGCGCGCTTGCGCTCATCTCGACCGACGGGCTGATGCAGCTTGAAATCATCACGGAACAGGCGCTCGCCCTGTCCGACGAAGTTCGGGTTGAATGGGCGGATGGTTCCGACACCGGCGCTGTCGCGGCGAAAACCGCAAACGGCTATCTCATCACGCTGGACGACGACAAAGCCCCTTACGGCGCGCCCGCCAAAGTGTATGCCGGCGACGCCCTGCTTGGGGAAGGTACGCTTGCTATCCACGCGCCCGCATCCGTGCTTGCGACCGGTGGAACTGTATCGAAAATCCATTGCGGCGTGAACGACAAGCTCACGCCCGTCACCAAGCTTTTTACACTGGAAAACGCACCGTTCACCAGCGCATACGCGCTCAAGTTCGCGGAGCGGGAGGATGTTGCCGCGCAGCTTGAAAGCGTGCTCGCCTACCTGCGCGATCCGCGCATCCTCGCCGAAACCGATGGAATTGTCGGCGCGGTGAATGTGCAGGAGGACGCTTCCTCAGGCGCTGCCGCGACGGTTGCGGGGACCGTTTCCGCTTCCGCCTCCTCGGCTGTTTCCTCCGGCGACGGCACGGCGTTCATGCTCTACACGGGCGGCGCCGTGAAGATGACGGTTGCGGTGGACGAACTTGATATCGAATCCGTTGCCCTCGGGCAGAGCGCGACGGTCACGCTCGACGCGTTCCCCGGCGAAACGTTCGCGGGCAGCGTGACGCACATCTCAAACGTCGGCGAAACGGCAAAGAGCGTTGCCACGTTTGCGGTGGAACTTACGCTCGATCCGGATGCGCGCTTGAAGCTGGGTATGAACGGAAACGCAACGATTTTGGTCGATCAGGCGACAGACGCACTGATCATCCCCGTTGCCGCCATCAGTGAGGATACGGACGGCGCATATGTGTATGTGGGGGATGCGCTCGTAAAAACCTACATCACCACCGGCCTTTCGGACGGCATGGATGCCGTCGTGACGAGCGGTTTGGCGGAGGGCGACATCGTTAAATATGCCAGCGGCATGACCATGTACGAAACACTCCAGACCCTGAGCAGCCAATTCCGCAACTCCTCGTCCAACAGGAGATAATCAGCTATGGAAAAGGACACGGTTTCCGTCATATCCATGAAGGATATCACAAAGCTTTATCATGTCGGCGGCGAAGAGGTGCGCGCGCTCGATTGCGCCACGATGAGCGTGGCCGAGGGCGACTTCATCAGCGTCGTCGGCCCCTCGGGCAGCGGAAAGTCCACGCTGATGAACATCATCGGCTGCCTGGACGTTGCGGACAGCGGCACTTATGTGCTGGACGGGCAGGATATCCTGCAATATTCCGAACAGCAGCTTGCGCGCATCCGCAACCGCAAGA
>CAZJYV010000015.1:2233-13779 GCA_964550295.1 uncultured Clostridium sp.
GGCTTCATCTTCCAAAACTTCAACCTTCTTTCCAAGATGACGGCGGAGGAAAATGTGGAATTGCCCCTCGTCTATCAGGGGCTGCACGCGGCGGAACGCAAGGAGCGCGCGCGGCTCGCGCTTGAGCGCGTCGGCCTTGCGGACCGGAGCCGGCACAAGCCTTCGGAGCTGTCAGGAGGCCAGCAGCAGCGCGTGGCGATCGCCCGCGCGCTTGCGACCAACCCGGCGATTCTCCTCGCGGACGAGCCGACGGGCAACCTCGACTCGAAAACGGGCGCGGACATCATGCGTTTGTTCGCCGAGCTGCACGAGGCAGGCAACACCATCGTTTTGATCACGCACGACGATCGGATCGCAAGCCTTGCGCAGCGCAGCGTGCGCATCATGGACGGGCGCGTAGAGGAGGCAAACTGATGGTTCTGCAATCGCTGAAAATGGCGCTGAGCGCAATCGCCTCGAGCAAGATGCGCTCCTTCCTGACGATGCTGGGCATCATCATCGGCGTAACGGCGCTTGTGGTGATGGTATCCCTCGTCAGCGGCGCGACCGGGGCGGTGACGAGCGAGATCACCTCGCTCGGCAACGATATGATCGTCGTTTCGATTATAGACGACAAGGGCAACCCCATGCACCTTGAGGACTTAGCGCAGATCAAGGCGCTCGATGAGATCGCCCAGGCAGCCCCCGCCGGTTCGATGAACGCCGCCGCCAAGCACGGCTACAACGAGGCAATCGTTTCCATCACAGGCACGACGGCCGCCTACTACGATATCCGCGGGCTGACGCTTTCCGATGGGCGCTTCATCAAAACCACGGATGTGGACAGCAGCAGCTATGTGGCTGTGCTCTCCAGCGACACGGCGGAAGAACTGTTCGGCAGGGTGGATGTCGTGGGCGAGCAGGTCACCATCGGCGGACGTTTGTTCCTCGTGGTGGGTGTGCTTGAGGCGGAAAGCTCCATGATGGCAAGCATGATGAGCGGGCTTGCGGTTTATGTTCCCTTTACGGTGGAGGCGAGCATGGCAGGTCAGCCGTATGTGACGACCGTCTACGCCTCCGCCGCCGATCCGAGCGGCACCTCCGCCGCCGAAGAGGCGATGAGCCGCTTCATGCTCCAGCGTTACACGCAGGATGAGGACGCGTTCTCGCTGTTCAATATGTCCTCCATCACGGACGCGCTCGCCGCGGTAACCGGCACGCTCAAGCTGCTGCTCGGCGGCATCGCGGCGATTTCGCTGCTGGTGGGCGGCGTAGGCATCATGAACATCATGCTCGTATCCGTCACGGAGCGCACGAAGGAAATCGGCATCCGCAAGGCAATCGGCGCGGGACGCGGCAGCATCATGATGCAATTCCTCATTGAAGCGCTGCTTCTAAGCCTGTTCGGCTGCGTGCTGGGGCTGGCGCTGTCCTGGATCCTCCTGCAGATCGTAACCGTCATCGCAAAGGAGATCACGTTTACGATGTCCCTCTCGACGGTTCTTCTCGCGGTGGGCTTCTCCTCCTGCATCGGGCTGATCTTCGGCCTCTACCCCGCCAACAAGGCGGCGAAGAAACACCCCATCGAGGCGCTCCGATACGACGGGTGAGAGCCATTGACAATTGACTCATTAACAATTAAGGAATAGCGCTGCGGCGCGATGTAAGGGCGGCCAATGTGGCCGCCTTTCGCATGTGCGCAACCTGTTTACGTGATATGGGGGACGGTCCCGCTTGCGTGAAGATCTCGTGACCCATCGTTCGGGCGGATAATTTCCGCCCCTACGAAACACATCCCCTCCCGCACCCCGGGCGGATGGTATGCGCCCCTGCGCAACACCACGGGCCGATACAGGATCGGCCCCTACAAGCCCGATAAAAGGAGCGTTCAGTTTCCCCCCGGTCCTCCGCCGCCGGGCTTCGTGCCGCCGCCGGGTCTCATACCGCCGCCCTGCCCGAATCCGCCCATGCTGCCGGAGCTTACAGCGATGCCGCTCTGCTCCACAGAGGTGAAACGCGTGCCGCCGCCGAGCGTTCCGGAAGAGGCGTAGCCATTCGCGTCGCACCCGTCCACCGTGCCGCCCGTGCAGAGCGTGTAAGTTTCGCCCTCGCTCATGGAAGGCGCGCTGACGACCACGGAAGAATAGTCCTTTTCGGGAATGAACGTGGCAATCACGTTGCCTGCCCCGTCGCACAGCGTCACGCGCGTTCCGCCTGCGGCGGAAAAGCCGCCCACGAGCATGGAACACTGCGCAGAGGCGCTTTCGTCAAAGCCCTGCGCCATGCCGCTGCTGCCCGCTGCAATCAGCACGCCGCCCGTAATCGTACCGCCCGACATATCATCCAGCGCGCCGTTGCCGTCGTTGGTTGGCCCGCTCACCAGCGTAACCCCGCCGGATATGGTGAGCGTACCGTTGGAATCCAGCCCGTCGCCCTGCGCGTTGACGAACAGGTATCCGCCGGAAATCACCACCGCATAGTTCCCTGCACCGGCAAACATGTCCCCGCCCGCGCCGCCGAACCCCGAGGAATCCGCACCGCCCGCCGCGTTGAGCCCGTCGTCGCTCGATACGAGCGAGATCGTACCGCCTGAGATGTAGATGTTCGCCCCTTCGATGCCCTCGTAGCTTTCCGCGATGGCAAGCGTGCCGCCTGATATGCTGACGTCCGCGTCCGCATGGATGCCATCGTCCCCGGCGCGGATGATGAAGTCGCCGCCGGTCAGCGCAAGGGAGCCGTTGGTGTGCAGCGCGTCGTCCGCGCTTGTAATCTCAAACGTGCCGCCGGCGATTTCAAGCGCCGCGTACCCCATGATGCCCTTTCCGCCCGCCGTAATGGCGAAGGTTCCGCCGGAGATGTAGACGTAGCCGAGGTTATCTTCCTCCTCGTTGTCGGACTTGATGCCCGCCGTACCCGCGTCGAGCGTAAACGTGCCGCCGGAAATTTTGACGCAGTTCTTTCCGTTGATCGCGGTGGAAACGCTCGTGACGGCGATCGTGCCGTTCGTCACAACAAGATCGTCCTTGCCGACGATGCCGTGCTTGTAATTGCCCGTAACCGTGAGCGCGCCTTCGCCGTTGATCGTCAGATCCGCTTTGGAGAAGATCGCCGCGTCCGCGTTTTCGTCATCCCCGGCAACGGAATACGCCGATGCGTCGGAAACGAAGTTTTCCGCGCCCTGCGCGAGGGTAACGAATACTTTATCCGCCTGCCGGATCAAAATCACGGGACCTGTCGCGGAGGTAAGCGTGACCCCGGCGAGCACGATCTGTATCTTCGCCTCCTCCGGCGCGTCCACGATCACGCAGCCCGAAAAATTGCCGGTCAGGATATACGTCCCCTCCCCGGAAAGCGTCAGATACCCTTGTGTGAGCGCCGCGCCGGAGCCGACGATTTCGGCGTCCGCGCCGGAGAGCATAACGACGGTTGCGGATGACGCGTCATAGCTCGCGTCCGAATCCCTGTCCGTAAAGGAAACGGCGTCCGCGTCAAGGGATACGGAAGGCGCTGCAGTCTGCCCGCTCGCGGAATCGTTCCAGTAGGAGGACGCATCCGCCGTTTCCGGCGCATCCCCCGTGAGACCGCCTGCGCACCCTGCGAACAGCAGCAGAGACAGCGCAAAGGCCGTCATGATAGACCAGACTTTTTTCATGAAATCCTCCTTAAAAATCTTCTTTTGGCATCGGCAGTCCGATGGAAATTTCGAGGTTTCCGTTGAGGCAGCGAAGCGCGTCGATCAGGTTCTTTTCATTCATATCCTTTTTGGGCACGATGTTGTATTTCAATTTGAACAGGCTGCCCATGCCGGCGGTTTTCACCTGCACAAGCTCCGATTGATCGGTGTAGGCTGCAAACGCCTTGTCAAACGCGCCTATGTAATCCATTCCTTCCGGCACGGTGATGCGCAGTTCCCGCACCGCCTGTTTCGCTTCCCCGAAACGCACCCTTTCCAGCACAAGCGCCGCCGCGCCAGCGACGACAACCAGCAGCGCCGCAACCGCGAGGTATCCCATGCCGCAGGCAAGCCCGACGGCCATCGTAATAAAGATCGCGCAAATTTCCTTGGCGCTTCCCTGCGCGCTGCGGAAACGCACCAGGCTGAACGCACCCGCCACGGCGACGCCCGCGCCCAGGTTGCCGTTGACCAGCATGATCACAACCTGTACAGCGAGGGGCAGGATGGCAAGAGTGAGGGCAAAGCCCTTCGAGTGCCGCGTTTGATGCGTGAACGCTGCGGCGGTGAGGGCGCCCAGCAGCAGCGAGGCGGCGCTGCAGGAGAGAAACTCAAGCAGGGTAAACGAACTTTCCTGCGCGGTTTCAAAAATGCTTCCCAACAGATCAAGCACAGCGGATGACCTCCTTTTGCGTGGCGCTGTTTTCCGCAGCGCAGCAATCCTCGAACGCAGCGCCGTATTTTGAGAAGGAACAGGGATAAATCTTCAGCTTGTCGAGACTGTGCGCGAGCCACAGCGGCATCACGCCGGGCAGCTTAACTTCCATGAGATACGCATTGCGCCCGATGAGCGGAACGCCCGGCGTGTCCTGCATCAGATCAAGCCCTTTCGCCCGGTAGCGGATGTCCGTGTCGAACGTCACGCGCACGCTTTTCTCATCCCCTTTGCCGAAGTATGCCTCCCGCGCACAGGTAACGAGCATCGCGGGACGGATGCCCGGATAGCGTTCCATGCAGCAGGCGATTTCGCGCCCGATCTGGCTTGCCGGTTCCTTCTTTCCCGCGAGGAAGCAGTATGCCTCCCCAAGCGGCATGGGTATCCTGCGTTTATAAACGATGCCGTTGTATTTGATTTTCATCTCAACATAAACCTTGCTTTCGATGGACGGCACGCCGTAGGAGCGCAGCCGGAGCTTTTCCTTGTAGACCGGCTTTTCGATCGAGCGGCGGATGATCCGGTAGTCCGGCGTATCGTAATACAGGCTCAATATGCCGTGATCGCCGAAGGCGTCCTTGTCCATGCGGAGCGAAAGCAGCTCCTTCATCGCTTCCCTCTGCTGCCTGTTGACCAAATATTTCAGTTCGTATCGCTCAAACACGTCACAGTCCATTTCAATTGCCTCCCGTTTTGATGCCCAAAGAATACAAGGTAAATTTGACACGATTTTGTTCAACGGATGGATTTGTATGGCAATTCAGCAAATGCTTTGCCTTAATTCAATCCGGATTTCACAAATCGCCGTGCGGTTTTTTTAGTCGCAATATTTCTCAGCAGGCTATTGACATTCCCCCTTGTGGAGGGTTTATGTTATAATGCAAGGACGGGCGAACAACGCCCAAACGGAGGTTTTTATGCTGAGGATTGAAGGTCTGACCAAGACCTACGGGAACAAAAAAGCGGTAGACAACCTGACCCTGCACATTCAAAAAGGCGAAATCTACGGTTTTATCGGCCACAACGGCGCCGGCAAGACCACAACGCTCAAGTCTTGCGCGGGCATCCTGCGCTTTGACCAGGGCGAGATAACCATCGACGGGCATTCCGTCAAGGATGACCCCATCGGCTGCAAAAAGCGTATCGCCTACATCCCCGATAACCCGGACCTGTACGAGTTCCTCTCGGGCATTCAGTATCTGAACTTCATCGCCGATGTATACGGCGTCAGCAAAACCGAGCGCGAGGAGCGGATCCATCAGTACGCCACGCTCTTTGAGCTGACGGACGATCTGGCCCAGCCGGTGAATGCCTACTCGCACGGCATGAAACAGAAACTTGTTCTGATCTCCGCGCTGATCCACACGCCCAAACTCATGATTATGGACGAACCCTTCGTGGGTCTTGATCCCATCGCTAGCCACGCGCTCAAGAGCATCATGCGGGAGATCTGCAACGATGGCGGCGCGATCTTTTTTTCGACGCATGTACTCGAGGTCGCCGAAAAGCTCTGCGACAAAATCGCCATCATCAAGGAAGGCCGCCTGATTACCGCAGGCCCTACAAACGAGGTACGCGGCAGCGGCTCACTCGAAAACATGTTCCTCGAGCTGGAGGGTGAAAATGCTTAACGTGCTGCTCAAAACACGCGTCGCCGCGCTGTTTTATTCGCTTTTCCGCGGCAGCAGACGCAAAAAACCCATGTCCCCGCTGGCTAAAATCGGCGCGGGTCTGCTTGCCGTCTATGTACTCGGCTGCATGTTCTGGGTGTTCGGCATGCTCTGGTACGGCATGTGCGAGCCGTTCTACAGCGGCGGTCTTTCTTGGCTGTATTTCGCGATGGTCGGCATCGTGGCTGTGGCTGTGTGCTTCGTCGGCAGCGTATTCATGGCGCAAAAACAGATCTTTTCCGCCCAGGATAACGACCTGCTGCTCTCCATGCCGATCCCGCCCTTTGCGATCGTCGCAAGCCGCATGCTGATGCTGCTGCTGCTCAATTACATGATTGAAGCGCTGGTCGTGCTGCCCGCAGCGGTTGTGTGGTGCCTCAGTTTGCCCGTAAACGCGCTCGGCGTCGTGATCTTTGCATGCGCGTTCCTTTTGCTGCCCCTCCTGCCGCTGACGCTTTCCTGCCTGTTCGGCTGGCTGATCGAGGCTGTTGCCTCCCGGCTGCCCCGCGGCAAGAACATCTTGGTGCTGCTGCTCTCCATCGCCTTCCTCGCCGGATACTTCATGGTTTACTCGAAAATGCAGCAGTACATCGGAGCGCTCATCGCCAACGGCGCCGCCGTGGCCGATGCGGTTGCAAAAGCCGCGCCGCCGTTCTACTGGCTGGGTGACGCGATCGCCTCGCAAAACGGCGTTTCCCTGCTGCTGTTTGTGCTCTGCTGTATCGTGCCTTTTGCACTTGCGTTTTGGCTCATCTCCAAAAGCTTCGTTTCCATCGCCACGCGCAAAGTCAGCGGCGTTAAGCGCGTTTACTGCGCCGCAGCTATGAAGGCAGGCAATGCGGACGGCGCGCTGCTTTCAAAGGAGCTGCGCCATTTCATCTCCAACGCCATGTATATGCTCAACGCCGGCATCGGACTTGTGATGCTGTTGATCGGGTGCGTCGCGCTGGTCGTCAAACAGGATGCGGTTGACTTGCTTTTCAGTCAGATGGCGCTGCCCATGTCGCTCCTGCCCGCGATGCTGTGCATCATGCAGTGCTTCATCCTTGCGATGGTTTATATTTCTGCGCCGAGCATTTCGCTTGAGGGCAAAACCCTTTGGATCGCCCAGAGCCTGCCCGCGCCGGCGTATTCCATCCTCCGCTCGAAGGTGCGCATGCATTTCTACATTGCGCTGCCCTTCTCGCTGATAAGCTCCGTGGCGCTTGTCCTGATTACGGGTGCAAGCGGTCTGATGATCCCCGTGATGCTCGTGCTGCCCATGCTTCTTTGCCTGGTGATCGCACAGCTTGGGCTGGTCATCAACCTGCGCTTCCCCAAGTTTGACTGGACGAGCGAGGTTGTTGCCGTCAAGCAGAGCGTATCCGTCATCGTTGCCATGCTCGCCAACTGGGGCGTCGTCATCCTGCCGGTGATCCTCTACGTCGTTTTGCCAAAGGGTTTTGTGTCCGTTGAACTCTATATGGCGCTTTGGACGCTGCTGTTCATCCCCATCGCGCTGCTGCTCGATAAGGTCCTGCGCGGCTGGGGCGTGCGTACGTTTGAAGAATTGACGGCGTAAGCCAACGCACACAATACATGAAACGTGGGCGGCCAATAGCCGCCCACGTTCTGCTTTGTTTCGTTTATTACTGAATCTCCAATCTTCTGGCCAAAGGAAGTTTCGCCTCCTGCTTGGGCATGACGAGTCGGAGCACGCCGTCCTGATAGGAAGCGGTGATGTTCTGCGCATCCACCCCGCTTATGTCAAAGCTGCGGCTAAAGGAACCGCAATACCGCTCCCGGCGGACATAATTGCCCCTGCCATCCTTCTCTTCTTTGCTTTCCTTATGCTCAGCGCTGACGCTCAGATAATCGCCCTCCACATCGATCTTGATATCCTCCCTGGCGAAGCCCGGAAGCTCCGCCTCGAGTTCATATGCCTTGCCGGTATCCTTGATATCGGTACGGAAGCGCATGATCTCCCTGTTTCCGAAAAAGTCACGGCTGATATTCTCGAGTTCGCGGAACGGATCATCATACAAACTATTCTGCCTGCGCACAAAAGGCATCAATTCAAACATAACAAACTCCTCCTTCTGTTTCATTTATCCTATTTAAGCACCGGGCATTGTTGCCCCTGCCTTCGATGCATAGAATATCAAAAAAATGTTGAGCAAAAAGATAGGAATTGTAGAGCAAATGTAAAAATTAGCACTCTCGCATCGAGAGTGCTAACAGATGCCGTTCGTATCAGAAAATCTGGTAAACGGTTCGGTTAAACCAGGTGTAGCCGATGTCGGCATAAGGCAGCCAGCCCATGCTCGCGAGGATGCCGTAGAGCAGCCACAGCGCGACTGTTGCGCAAAGCAGCAAGAGAACAAACGCCGGGATGGCGCGCGTTTTTTTGCGTTTGCGCGTGGGCGGCATGTCATCCGCTTGCTGAGGGCGGAGCAATCGCCAGCTTTCTCCGGAAACGATCTCGCTGACGCTTGTGCCGCCGGATGTTCGCACAACCTCGAAAAGCTCCGCGTCAATCCGGGCGTAAAGCGCCGTTTCATCGAGCACCTCCTCCGGGAAGGCGCGCAGGTATGCGACGGCATTGCGGAACGCCTGCGCGGTGACGGCGCGCGCGGCAATCCTGTCCTCGTCGCACAAAGCCATCGCGTGCGCGAGAACGTCCGCGCCGCGCGAGAGAACAAGTGCGCGAATCGCATTTTCATCCCCGCTGCGTATGCCGTTGATCAACACGTTGATTTCCATATACGGCATTATACCACAGCCGGCTCATAAACGGGATGCCCCTGCGTAAATCTTTGCGGGGAAAGGGCGCAGACATCGATCGTAGGCGCAAGCCCCAGGATCATCTCACTCAGAACGACACCTGTTACAGGCCCGAACATGAAGCCGTGTCCGGAGAAGCCCGCCGCGTAATAGAGTCCCTGCACCTCTTGCGCGCGCCCGTAGATCGGCTGCCGGTCGGGGCTCATGGTATACAGCCCCGCCCATTGGCGCACCACGCGCAGCTTTGCGATCTTGGGCAGCACGAGGTCGATCGTTTTTGCCATTTCCTCAAGGAAGCGCCATGACGCGCGCACATTTCCATCCCGCGGCTCGTCCGCGTCGCCGCGGCCCATGATAAAAGAACCGTGCGGCGACTGCTGCACATAGAGGTTCAGCGCGAAGGCCATCACCATGGGGTCCTGCATCGGCTCCACGGGCTCCGTCACAAGGATGTGGTGCCGCTCGCGGTAAACGGGTAGCTCCGCGCCGGCAAGCGACGCCATGTCGCCGGCCATGCCTCCGGCGGCGATCACGACATATTCTGTTTCAATCGCGCCCTTGTCGGTCAGCACGCGCCGCACGCGGCCGCCGGAAACGTCGATCCCGGTCACGGCCGTAAAGGTGTTGATCTCCACACCCAGACGCATGGCTGCACGGGCGAACGCGTCTGTCGTCTTAAACGGATTGAGGAAGCCGTCCTTCGGGCAGTACGCACCGCCAAGGAGGATATCGGTATTCAGGTGCGGCACAAGCTCCTTCGCCTCCCCGGCCGTCACCATGCGCGAGGGGATGCCGCAGCGGTGCTGCACGGCGATGTTTTTTTTAAACTGCTCCATCTCGCGCTCCGTATCGGCGATGAGCAGATAGCCCTTCTGCTTAAATTCCACGTCGTCCGGATATCCGAGCAGTTCGTTTGCATGTTCGTAAAAGCTGATGCTGAATTGGCTCAGCCTGCAGTTCATCTCCGTGCCCCACTGCATGCGCACACCCGCGCCGCACCGTCCCGTCGAGCCGCAGCAGACATATCCCTGTTCGAGGATGACAACATCCTTCATGCCGCGTCTGGCAAGGTTCCAAGCGATAGAACAGCCGCTGATGCCGCCGCCGATGATCACGACCGATGCTTTATTTTTCATCTTTTTTCGCCTCCGCAGCGATCGCCGCAAGCGGAATGCCCAGCACCGGCGGGCGTGTCGTCTGGGGGATGAGGTCTTTCATCTGCTTGCCCGTCCTGAGCGAAATCTCCCGCAGCACGAGCTGCTGGCAGGTTTTACCCTGGCAAGGTCCCATGCCGATGCGGGTGATGCGCTTGATTTCGTCAAAGGTGGTATAGCCCGCATCGATCAGCTGCTGGATTTTTTCAAGCGTCACATCCGAGCAGCGGCAGAGGATGGCGTTTCGTTCGTCTTCCACGTTAAGTCCCCCTCCTGACCCGGATCGCACGCGCACCCATCATATACGCTTCCTCCACGCAAAAACGCACCACAGGCGTCCTGTCGAAGGACGGCGGGCAGAGTACCTGCGTAACGGTTCCCTCACAAACATCCTCCCCCGCGCGGTCGACGACGGTTACGGTATCCCCCGCAGCGGGCAGCGGCAAAAACTCGTGCGGCACGCTGAATTCCACCGTGCCGTCCGGAGCGGAAGCGTCGACGAGCATGATCGCAAGCCCGGGGCATTTAGCAAGGCACACCCCGCAGCCCGTACAGCGATCGAAGTCGATTTCGGGGATGTTGTTGATGTCGCTTCCCACGGTGATCGCCCCTGAGGGACACGCCGTTTCACAGGGGTTACAGGGGATGCGGCGATAGCATTCGATCACGGCGACGCGTCCCTTTTTGATCCGCTCGGACGGCGGAAATTTTTCCGCCGCCATCATGAGGGACACGATGCCCGTTTTTTCAAACCATTCGTTTTCAGACATGCGATGCCTCCTGATTTAAAAGCTCAAGCCCCGCGAGGATGTGCCTGCCCGCTTCGCCGGAACGCAGGGATGCGAGCTGCGCGCGCAGCAGCGCGTCCGTTTCCGCCAGGCGCGGATGCGGATAGCCCGCGCTTTGGGCAGCATACAGCCCGGCGAGCGCGCCTTCCACCATCGCGGCGGAGGCTTCCTCAATGCCGGAGGCGTCGCCCCCCACAAACACGCCCGCCACACTCGTTTCATAGCGCGCATCCCGTATGGGCACGCTGCCGCCCAACTGGGGGATGTAGCGCATGGCGCAGCCCGCCATGGCGAGCAGTTCCGTCAACGGCGTAAGCCCGACCGATATGCACATCACATCCGCCTCGACGATCTGCTCCGAACCGCGGATGGAAAAAAAGCGCGCATCCAAGTCGATGAGAACCGCCCGCTCAAGGCGGCCGTTTCCCTCGGCGCGCAGTACCGTGCGGGAGGTTACGATCGGCACGCCGAGGCGGCGCACCTTCGCAGCATGCACGAGATAACCGCCGATCTTGGGCGCGGCGTCGATGATCATCGCCACATCGATCCCCGCCTGCATGAGCTGGTAGCTTACGATGAGGCCGATGTTGCCCGCACCCACCATCAGCACGCGCTTCCCCGGCTTGATGCCGTACACGTTCATGAGCGTCTGCACCGCGCCCGCGCCGTAGATGCCGGGCAGGTCGTTGTTGGGGAAGGCAAGCGGCCTTTCATACGCGCCCGTCGCCGCGAGCACGGCGCGGGGCTTTATTTTAAAGTAATTTTCTTCCTTATATAAGGCGGTGCACACCCCGTCCTCGTAGA
>CAZJYV010000015.1:13789-20089 GCA_964550295.1 uncultured Clostridium sp.
TACGCGCCCGTCGTGACAACCGTGCTTTTGGGCAGGATCTTAAAATACTCCCCGCCGCGCAGCGCCGTGACCACGCCATCCTCATAGATGCCCAGCGCCGTGCAGTCGGGCAAAAGCTCAACCCGTCCGCCGAATTCCGCGAGCGCGCCGAGCAGTTTTTCGGGTATATCGATGCCGCGCACGGAGGCGTACTGCTCCTTTGAGCCGAAAAACATATGCGTCTGCTTGACGAGCTGACCGCCCATGCGCGCCGCGCGGTCAACAACCGTCACACAGGCGCCCGCCTGCGCCGCGGAAAGGGCAGCGCGAAGACCCGCCGGGCCGCCGCCGATCACGAGCACATCCGTGCGCTTCATCCGAGTACCCCCTTGCCCCGCTGCGTGCGTACATCCATGCCCTCGCGGAGCGGGGTGACGCAGGTTTTCACGTTGGGCGTTCCGTCCACCATCATCATGCAGGAGGAGCAGTTGCCGATGGCGCAGTAAAAGCCGCGCGGCCGGTGCAGCTCGGTGCTGTAAGCAAGAGTCATAACGCCGTTGGCGTGCAGCGCGGATTGCACCGTATCCCCATCAAACCCCTGCATGGGTTCCCCGTCATAAATGAAGTTCAGTTTCCGCCTCTGCGGAAAATCGAGGATCGGGTGGCAGGCAATCCGTTCCATCGTTTTGATCTCCTTTACCGTTGCTTTTGGGGTATACAAAACACGCCTTCCCCGGCACGGTTTGTTCCTGGGGAAGGTTTTGCGTCTGCGCCCGGGCGTCCCGGCGGCGCAGGGTTTCGTTTGGCTCCCGTATGGGTAAATCCGCAGCTTTCGCGGAAAAAAAGAGCTTATCGGCATGGATGGGTATGATTGCAACATTAGTATAGTATATGGAAAAGTCGCTTGTCAACGATTTTATAGAACATGGTCTAGAACGCGTTCTATGCTGAAACCGCGCAGAAAAGGACGGTTTTCACCGTCCTTTTTCATGCGTTCTGTCGGTTGTCCGATTTGGAAAAGGCGCTGGTTGATTAGAATATCCGGTATGCGCAATAGAATACGTCGCGCCAGTAGGCAGTCTTGTATTCGCGACGCACGACTTCGCCCTGGCCGGACGAGGCGTCCACCATGAAAGTTCCGTCGACCACGATGCCCACATGCCCTCTTGTGGAGGACATTTTGAACACCAGCACATCACCCTTTTTGCAGTCGTCGATATCGGTGATCTTCTGATATTTGGTGACGGTGCGCCAGGTTTTGCTCGTCATGTAGCCCTGCCTCACGCCTGCTTGGTTGAGGCACCAGTATACGAAGCCGGAGCAGTCGAACGAGCTGGGGCCTTTCGCGCCGGTGCTGTACCGAGAGCCCAACTTTGACAGGGCGATCTGCACGAACTTATCCGCGCTCGCGCCGTCCGAATAAGACGGACTCGGCGTTGATGTCGTGCCACCGCCAGAAGTCGCAGTCGGTTGATCCGGAGAAGCCTTCACTGCGTCGTCCGAAAGAAGTTGCGCCATGGTCTTGCGGCCAACTTTGCCGTCCACGCTCAACCCGTTGTTTTTCTGGAACGCGCGCACCGCAGCCTCCGTGCCGGAGCCGAAGTACCCGTCCGCGTCCGAAAGATAGCCGAGCGCTTTGAGTTTTTTCTGTACGCTCTTAATGGTGTCCCCGCTCATGCCGATGGTGAGGGCGTTTGCCTGCGCGTCGCCCGACATCAGCAGATCCCGCGTCATCGGCCCGATGTGTCCGTCCGCTATGAGGCCGTTGAGCTCCTGGAACAGCTTGACCGCGGCGACGGTATCCTTGCCGAATGTCCCGTCCGGATCCGTGGTCAGGTAACCGAGGCTGAAGAGACGCTTCTGGTAACCGAGTACCTGGTCGCTTTTTTCGCCGTAGGAGATGGAGTGGGGAACGGCATCCTCGCTGTAGATCGCCTCGCGCGTCATCGTGCCGATCATGCCATCCACATCGAGGCGGTTACGGCTTTGGAACTCCTCCACGGCGGCGGCCGTTTCGTCGCCGAAATAGCCGGTCGCCTTGCCCATATAGTCAAGCTCGACAAGGCGCTTTTGCAGCTCCTCCACATCCGTGCCGGAGTCGCCGACGCTCACCATATAAGGCAGCGCGTCCTCGCGCATGAGCCTGTCGTATGTTTCCTCGCCGACATAGCCGTCAATCGTTAAGCCTGCCCGCCGTTGGAACAGTTCTACGGCCTCCTTGGTCATAGGGCCGAAGTATTCGGTCGGCTCGTCGTAATCCATATAGCCCAGCTCCATCAGCCTTTGCTGGATCACCTTGACGCGCTCGCCCGTCATGCCCTTGCCGATCATCACCGGCGTGGGCGTGGGTTCCGGCGTATCGGCCGGTCTGGGCGTGGGTGACGGAGAAGGGGTGATTTCCGCAACCAGGTCGATCATCGATGTTGCGGGAACTTGTGCGTCTATGCCGGACGTTCTGTTTTGACCGTCCCCGAGGGCGATCAGCAGAACGATTGCGACGATGAGCGCGCCGCTTCCGACGGCAAGCGCGAGCGTGCGGGGAGAACGCGCTTTGAGGGATGAGGCGAAGCGCCTTCCGAGCGCGCTCAAGCCGCCTGCCTTTGTGAAAGCCGCAAAGGTACGCTTACGCCGCACGCGCTTTTTCGCGAATGCGCCTCTCATACGGAAAATCATTTTGCCGATTCGTTGCTTCATCTTTTTCACTTTTCCATTGCGAGTATTGACATCTTTGAAGGATTATATCATATTGCTTCGGCTCCATGTTTGAAAATTCGATGAACTCAGACGGCATCGCCCTGAAAACGCAGATACAGCAGGACAAAACCGGGGTTTCGTTACGAAATATTCACGCGCCCGCGTTTGCTTTCATGGAAAAAACATGTATAATATGAAGTGTCGTCCGAATGGCGGCTTATTTTGGTTTTATAGGCGCGGAGGTGTGATTTGATTCGTTTTTTTGATGCGATCGGAACGTTTTTCTCAGGCGCCACCCTCGTGGTTTACCTGTGCATTTTTATTGGAAAAATTATGGAAGTCACGCTCGGCACGCTTCGGCTCGTTCTGATCAACCGGGGGGAGCGCGTCATCGGCGCGTGCATCGCGCTCATCGAGATCATCCTGTGGCTGATTATCGCGGGCAGCGTGCTCGCCGATTACCAGTCCGATCCGATCAAGATGTTCGCCTACGCCTTCGCGTTCGCGCTGGGCAATTTCCTGGGCAGCTGGCTGGAGGAAAAACTGGCGTTCGGCCTGTGTTCCATTCAGGTTGTCGTGATGAGTCACGAAAAAAGCGACCGGATTTGCACGGAGCTGCGCAGGAACGGCTTTGGCGTAACCCAGCTGACCACGCGCGGCATGGACGACGCCGACCGTTACTTGCTCATGTGCACGCTGCGGCGCAAGCTTTCCCAAGAGGCGATCGCGCTGATCCAGGGTGTGGAGCAGGACGCTGTCATCACCGTAAGCGACGTGAAGAGCCAGCGCGGGGCATACCTTCGGCAGGCGACATCGCACCGCAGACGCAAAAGCAAATGATCATAAAAGCGGCTTAGCCGCTTTTTTTTATTTGCGCACCGCCCGAAGCACGGTTTGATGGCTTTCAAACAAACAGGCCTCACCTTTTTATCCGCCCTATAACAGGCGTCTGCGCTTGACGCAGGCTTGCTGTCGTTATAGTATAAGTACATCCAATGATTCCGGCGGTGTGATAGTTATGAAAAAACGGCACGTATTCTTTTACATGTTCTTTTATCCCTTCGTAGCCTTGTTTCTGAAAATCAAGTTCGGCTACCGCTTCAAGGTCGCAAAAAACCTTCCGGGGCCTTACATCGTGCTCTCCAACCACAACACGGATTACGATATGCTGCTCGTCGGGCTCAGTTTTCCCAGGCAGATGTATTTCGTGGCGAGCGAGCATATTTTGCGCTGGAAGCGGGCGGCGAAGTTCCTCCGTTATGCCTTTGCCCCCATCGCGCGCTACAAGGGGAGTACGGCCGCCTCGACGGTGATGGAGGTTTTACGCTGCATCCGCGCGGGCAGGAACGTGTGCATCTTTGCGGAGGGCAACCGCTCGTGGGACGGGGTGACGAACCCCATTCTTCCCTCGACCGGTAAAATGGTGAAAAGCGCGCGCTGTGCGCTCGTTACCTTCCGCATCGAAGGCGGGTATTTCGTGAGTCCCAACTGGAGCGAAAAGAACACGCGCCGCGGTCCGATTTGCGGCGCACCGGTCAATGTATATACAAAAGAGCAGCTCGCGGGGATGAGCGTTGAGGAGATCAACGCCGCCATCGTGCGCGACCTCCATGAGGACGCTTACGAGCGCCAGCTCAAAAGCCCGGCGCGGTACTGCGGGAAAGACCTTGCGGTCAAGTTCGAAAATCTTCTGTTCACCTGCCCCCGCTGCGGCGCGCTCGATTCGATCACATCCCATGACGACCAAATCAACTGCCGCGCGTGCGGCCTTGCGTTCCGTTATACCGAGTACGGCATGCTCGAGGGGCTGCCCGGCTTCACAACCGTAAAGGAGCTTGCCGCCTGGCAGAAGGAGACCGTGCGAAAAGCCGTCGCTGCGGGTACGGCGCGCTTCACGGCCGAAACGGCAAAGCTTTCGAGCATCGCGCGCCACGAGGAAACGCCGCTTGAGGAAGGTCCGCTCACGATGGATGCGCAATGCCTCGTCTGCGGGACGACCTCCATCCCGATGGAGGACATATCCGACATTGCCATGCACGGCCGCCGCTCGATCGTGTTCACCACAGGGGATGATTATTATGAGCTGACCGTAGGCGGCACATCCAACACGCTGAAATTTTTGCTGCTTTATGAAGCCGTCCGGCAGGCGTCGATGCAGGCGAAATAAAATTTAGACCGAGCAAAAATACGAAGGGGCGGCCGAAAGGCCGCCCCTGTGACAAATCGTTGTTCGTATCGGCTTACTCGTGTCCGTGTTTATACAATTGCCGGTTGTCGAGCGCCCATTGCCGTTCCGTAAAACCCTTGTCCGCGATGCCGGTGAGCGCGTCGAACATTTCATACATGCGCGAGTCGATCAGGTCGATCTGGCTGACGAGCTCCGCCTCCGGAAACATGGGCGGGCGGGGCGAGCCGAACTCCGGCACGCCGTGGTGGGAAAGGAGCATGTGCTGGACGAGCATGGTCGTTTCCGGCCGCGTCATCAACTCCGCCGCGGCCCGCTCCACCATCGCCGCGCCGATGTTGATATGCCCCAGCAGCTGCCCTTCGGGGCTGTAAGAAGTGGCAAGGCCGAGATTGCCCACAACCAGCTCGCGCGTTTTGGCGATGTCGTGCAAAATGACGCCGGCATAAACCAACTCGCTTGAAAGCGAAGGGTACATCTCCCGATAAACCGCGCAAAGGCGCTTGGCAACCTCAACCATGGTCAGGGTATGATAGAGCAGGCCGCCCCGTATCGCGTGGTGCAGCTTGAGCGCTGCGGGGTAGCGGAGCAGGTCCTCCTTGTTTTCTCGAAGAAGGTACTGGGTCAGGGCGCGCAGATCGTCATCCTTGAAGGCAGCGGCACAATCGTAAAGCTTGTCATACATCTCTTCCCCCCGCATCGGCGCGCAGGGTACAAGTTCCCCCATGTCGACGGCGGCGAGTTCATCCGGCTTGAGGTCGCGGATGCGGTCAACCTTCAGCTGCTCCTCATCCTTCCAGATGTTGATCGTGGCGCGCACTTTTACGACGGTGTCCGCCTCATGTGTGCCGTGCTGCTCGACGGCATAATCCCAAAGTTTGGCAGCGCACTCGCCGCCCGCGTCCGCGAGTACAAGGTCCAGATACTGCGCGCCCTTCACGTTGCTTTTGAGGGCGACGCTTTTTATAATGCAAAGGCCTTCCACCTGATTGGCGGACGCGTTATAGACCTTTTCCAGCAGCTTCATTCTGCCCATACCCTACCTCCATCTTATAAACAATAACAATACGCAGCGGAACATCCCTGTTATGCTGATCCGATCCTGGTGCGCTTATCCGGCGAAAAGCGCGGCTGCGCTCATTCCCCGCTTCTCCACACGCGGGGAGAGAAAAGCAGGATAAGCGGAAAGATCTCCAACCTGCCCAAGAGCATATCCACAGAAAGGACAAGTTTGCTGAAATCGGAAAGTCCGCCGTAATTTCCGAGCGGTCCGACCACTTTCAATCCCGGACCGATGTTGCCCATGCAGGCAAACACAGATGATACGGTGGTTTCCATATCGAAGTTGTCAAGCGACACCAGCAGGATGGAGAGCGCTAAAATGACGATATAGGCGACCGTAAAGGTAAATACGCCGCGCAGCACGCTCCCCTCGATGCGCG
>CAZJYV010000016.1:0-10027 GCA_964550295.1 uncultured Clostridium sp.
AAACGACGTTCTCGTGGGCGCGACGATCCTTGGCAACCTCTCCCATATGCAGGCCCTGAAAAAACAAATCAAGGAGGCGCGGAATCATGCGTGACGCCATACTCAAAACCCAATACGCCAGGTGCAGCCTGATCTGCGCGTTCTTCAGCGACCGTGAGGCGTGGGCGCGCGGCTGCGCGGCGCTCGGCGTAAGAGCGACGATGACGGATGTGGAATACGGCGCGCTCGTCTGGGGGACGGACGCCGATGTGCGCATTCCCCTGTGGGCATCCGCCTGTCGGGGCGAGGGCGGCATTCTGCTGGATGACACGACGCGTTCCGTCGTGCGTTTCTACAAGCGTTTCGGCTATACGCCCCTGCGTCCGGACGGCAACCCGCCGGACTACATCGGCGAACAATATCGTTTTCTCGCATACCTCTATGCCGCGGCGTGCAACGGCGCCGACTGCGCGTCTGCCGCGGAGGAATTCATCAACCTGTTTGCGCTCGACACGAGCAGGGCCGCGGCTGAAGCCATGCGCAGCGCTTCCACCCATCCGGAGGTCCTTGCCGTGACGCGGCTGATGGAGGAGGCAATGCGGGAAGCGCCCGACAGCCTGCCCCTGACGGACGGCTGGTTCGAGGAACAGGAAAGTTTGCGCCAAACGCTGAATCCCCCGATCCCTGAGGACGGCGAGCATGAAATCGGACACGCGAGCTTCAACGACTGCGGCTCCAAATGCCACATGAAGTCCGTCGTTTCGGAAGGCTGCGTGCTGAATATCGAGCCGAATCAAGCCTGCAAGGAGATCCGCTTCACGGGCTGTTCGCGCGGACGCGCGTACCGCTATACCTTCCTGACCGCCGACCGTCTGCGCTATCCGATGGAGCGGGTGGGCAAGCGCGGCGAGGGAAAGTTCCGCCGCATCACGTGGGAGCGCGCCGCCGAGCGCATCGCCGAGGGCATTCGGAATGCACGCGAGCAGTACGGCCCCGGCTCCCGCTATGTGCTGCCGGGCGCGGGCGTGTGCGCGGTGCTGCGCGGAGATCGCTATACGCGAAACCTGCTCTCGCTGGATGGCGGTCAGCTTGCCTTTTATAACTATTACAGCGCTTCCTGCGCGATCCACGCCACGGAATACGTCTACGGCACATGCAAATGCGGCAGCGCGGCGCAGGACCTGCCCAACTCCAAACTGATTTTGCTTTGGGGACACAATCCGGCGGAAAACCAGTTTGGCCCGCAGTTCAATCAATACCTGATGAAAGCCAAGGAGCAGGGAACGCGCATCGTGGTGCTCGACCCACGCAAGAGCGACTCCGTGCTCGCCTACGCGGATGAATGGGTGCCGCTGCTGCCCTCGACGGACGGCGCGCTCATCGACGCAATGAGTTATGTGATCTGGAGCGAGGGTTTGCAGGATCAAGCCTTTATGGACCGATTCTGCCTCGGCTTTGACGAGGCGCACATGCCCGAGGGCGTTCCCGCGAACGAATGCTACCGCGCCTACCTCTTTGGCGAGGCGGACGGCGTCGTGAAATCCGCCGCGTGGGGCGAAACGGTCACGGGCGTACCCGCCGAAACCATCAGCCGCCTCGCGCGTGAATTCGCAAACACCAAACCCGCCTGCCTGTTCGCCGGTTTCGGCCCGCAGCGTACCCTTAACGGGGAGCAAACCTACCGCGCGTTTGCGACGCTCGCGTGCATCACGGGCAACGTGGGCAAGCCCGGCGGCGCCTCCGGCTGCGGCTGCATCCGCGACGCGCACGACGGCCCTTATCTCGAATGGCCCAAAGATCCTTACGGCGTGCTGATTCCGTCTTTCCTGTGGACGCGCGCGCTGGCGGACCACCGCTCCCTTTCCGACAAGGACGGGCTAATCGGCGGCGATCATCTCGATTCGCCCATCAAGGTGATTTTTTCCATCGCAAGCGGCATGCTCATCAACCAGCATTCGGACATCAACAACACCATCCGCCTGATTTCCGATGAGGAGCGGGTGAGCCTGATCGTCGTATCCGACTTGTTCATGACGCCGAGCGCAAAATTTGCGGATATCCTGCTGCCCGCGCCTTCGTTCTTCGAGCTGGACAATATCGTCACCCCTTGGGGCGCGGACGATTATCTGCTCTGGAACAACCGCGCCATCGATCCGCTGTTCGGCTGCCGCTTCGAGTATGAGTGGCTGCGCCTCGTTGCGCGCAACATGGGGCTCGAGGATGGGTTCACCGAGGGTAAACCCGACGTGATGGCATGGATGAAGGAATCCTATGAAGTAACCCGTCAATCCTCCCCCGAACTGCCCGATCTGCAGGAGCTGATCGACAAGGGCTATTATGTATACCCCAACCCCGGGAAGGATATCGCCTTCCAAAAAAACATCGAGGAGGGCGCGCCTTTCGACACACCCTCCGGCAAGATCGAAATCTTCTCCAAGCGGCTCCACGAGGGCGGGCTTCTGCCCGGCAACCCCCGCTATACGCCCTGCGACGAAGGTCCCGCCGACCCGCTGCGCGAAACCTATCCGCTGCAGCTGATCGGCTTCCACACGAAGCGCCGCTGCCATTCCATCCACGAAAAGAACGTGCTGCTGCGCGAGCTTGACCCGACCACGGTTTGGATCAACCCCGAGGACGCCAAAGCGCGCGGCATTGCGGACGGCGCGGTGGTAGAGGTGTTTAACGCCCGCGGCACGGTGCGCATCCCCGCGAAGGTGACCGAGCGCATCATGCGCGGCGTGATCGGCATCCATGAGGGCGCATGGTACGCGCCCAAGGCGGACGGCACGGACACGGGCGGCTGTCTCAACGTGCTGACCATGTCCGACAGGGCGACGCCGCTCGCGCGCGCCAACCCGCAGCACACAAACCTGGCGGATGTGCGGCGCGCGGACTAACGCCCGTCCTGCTTGCGCAGGAGCCGCTCGTAATCGGCTGCATGATTGATGTTAAAAAACGGGTTGTCTTCCCCGGGAATGTGATCGAGGGGCAGATAGCCCGTTTTGATCAGAGAAAACAGGGTGCGCACCTTATATTGCCGGTTTTCGAGCATCGCTTCCACAGCCGGCAGCGCGCTTTTGCGGTACACGCCGAACAGCGGTTCGATTTCCTCCCCCGCGCGCGGAAGAAACGCGTCATATCCGACGGAATCGGCGAGCAGCTTTTTACACAGCGCGGCGCTGAAATTGGGCATATCGCAGGCCATGACGAACAGCGCGTCATTTTTTGAGTGAACAAGTCCGCTGTGAATGCCGCCCAGCGGCCCCGCGTCCGGATACACGTCGGCAACTTCGACCGCGTCTGGTATACGGAATTTATCCTGCGCGTTGCTTGCAATCAGGATTTCATCAAAAAGCGGCCGCAGACCGGCGGCGGCGCGTTCCACCAGGGACACGCCGTCCAGCGTGGCCAGCGTTTTATCCCGTCCGAAACGGCTGCTTTTGCCGCCGGCGAGTATGAGTGCAGAAGCATTTGCCATAACGCACCTTCCGTGAACGTTGTTTGGGGGATAGATTTTTTTATTCTACCACGGCCGGCCGTATGCGGCAATAAAGCCGTGCAATTGCGCAAACAGGCGTTGCTTCCCGCCCGCGATGCGGCTATACTCTTGTTCAGCAACCGCGCTTTTTCGCGCGGCATCGATTGAAAAATGGGGAGGATCAATGCTCGAACTGATTCTGCTGGGCGTGTTTTGCGCAGGGCTCGTGTCCTGCATCCTGCTGGATGTTTCCGTCATCTACGCGCTGCTTTTCGGCTACGCGCTGTTTTTCGGATACGGTTTATACAAAGGCCATAAGGCTGCGGCGCTGTTTGAAATGTCCCGTTCCAGCGCGAAAACCGTGGAAAATATTTTGATCACGATGCTCCTCATCGGCATCCTCACGGCGCTCTGGCGCGCGGGGGGAACCATCGCGTTCATCATCCACTATGCCTCCCGCGCGATCGTTCCGGCGATCTTTCCGCTGATTATCTTTCTGCTTTGCTGTCTGATCTCCGTTTTGACGGGCACGTCCTTCGGAACGGCAGCCATCGTAGGCGTGATCTGCATGACGATTGCAAACGCCATGGGCATCTCGCCCATCCTTGCCGGCGGCGCGATCCTTTCGGGCATCTTTTTCGGAGATCGCTGCTCCCCCATGTCCACGAGCGCGCTGCTCGTGGCCGAGCTGACGGGGACCGATATTTACAAAAACATCCGCAACATGGTGCGCTCATCCGCCGTGCCGTTTGTGCTTTCCTGCCTGCTGTACCTGCTCCTTGGCCTATCCAGGCAGACCTCCGGCGCCTCGGATGCGGTATGGGGCCTGTTTTCACAAAACTTCAACCTGCATTGGACGACCGTCATCCCCGCGGCGCTGGTGCTCATCCTCGCGGCCCTGCGCGTTAAGGTCAGGCTTGCGATGGCGGCGAGCATCGCGGCGGCAGGCGTGCTTTGCATCTTCGCGCAGGGGATGGATGTTCTCACACTGCTCAAAACCATGCTCTTCGGCTTCCGCGCAGGCAGCGCGCAGCTTGCCGCGATGATGGACGGCGGCGGCGTCACATCGATGTTCAAGGTCATCGCCATCGTGTTCCTGTCCTCGTGTTATTCGGGCATCTTCAACGGAACCGACATGCTCTCGGGCATCAAGGAGCAAATCCGGCGACTCGGCGAGCGGATTTCGCCCTACGGCAGCCTGCTGTTCACCGCCGTCGTCACGAACATGGCCGCATGCAACCAAACGCTCAGCTCCATGCTCACCTATCAGCTTCTCGACGATATGATACCGGACAAGGAACGGCTGGCGCTTTATTTGGAGGATACCGCCATCGTCATCGCGCCGCTGGTTCCGTGGTCGGTCGCAAGCGTGACGCCGTTGGCGACGGTCGGCGCGCCGACCGCGTGCATCCTCGGCGCGTTCTACCTGTTCCTGCTGCCCGCGTGGACCATGATGGTCGAATGGGTTCGATGGAAAAAATCAAAGCGGGTTGCGCAGGATAGCCCTGCGCCGGACGCATGTTCCGCACCGTAAACGAATCGGGGCCAGATCAACCGGCCCCGAACGATTGGCGTTATTCTCCCAGATCGATCAGCGGTGTGCCGGTCTCCGAGGTAAAGCGCGGCAGCACGCCATCCCACCTCATGATGGTCTGGTAGCGCAGCACGGTGTCGCTTAAGGATGCGGCAAGCACGAGGTTCGCTTCGGACTGCGCGTCTGCTTCGATGCGGATGCGCTCCGCTTCGGCCTCTGCCGCGATGCGGATGCTGTCCGCTTCCGCCTGCGCCGCGATGATCTTTTTTTCAGCCTCGGCATTGGCGATCACAATCGCCTGCTCCTGCTCGGTACGCGTCTTGATGAGCGTCTGCTCCGCGACCTGCTTGGCTTCCACGGCTTCCGTGAACGCATCGGTAAAGTCGATGTTCTCGATGTTGACGATCTTGATGTTGATGCCGTACTCCATCATCTCCTGCATCAAAACCTCCGTGATTTTAAAGGAAAGCTCGGTGCGGTTCTCCACCAGGTTTTCGGCTGTATACTTGGACGTGACGCCCTTGATGTTCTCGAGCAGCCGCGGCGTTACGACGGTATCGAAGTACGCCGTGCCGACGGTTTTGTAAAGGTTGAACGCGGTGGACTGGTCGATTTCATAATTGACCGAATATGTGACGTCAACCTGCTGGATATCCTTGGAGAACGCGGCTGCCACGCCGGAAACCTTCTGCACGCGGTTATCCATCAGCACCAGCTGCTGAACGGGGCTTTTCCAAGCCGCGCCGGATTCAAGCGTGTTGGGAGAAACTTTGCCGAACGTAACCAGAATGCCGGTGTATCCGGTCGGAACATACGTCACCATGCTCAACACAAGTCCGATTCCAACGGGAACCGAAAGAAACCACATTGCCTTTTTGCTGCTTTTGCCGCTGCCGATGCGCACGGCAAAAACGATCGCCATCACCGCCGCAACGATGATACCCCCAACCAGAAACATCATATTCATCCATCTCCTTTGTTTTTCATTCCACTCGGTTCAACCGCGGGCGATCAACGCGCCGCTAATGTGACATTATACAGCAAAATTCCTTCTATTAACAGCCTGTGTATGCGCGATATGCAAGAGCGCCCGCATGGGGGGAAGCGGCGCGGTTTGACAACGCCCTCTATCAATATTATAATATCGATAAAGAATAATCGAAAATCGGAGGCTCCGGATGAGCACACAGAAAGAAAGCCCGGTTGTGCTTTCCAAACAGGCTTTACAGAGAATGCCTTTCTATCTTCAATATCTCAAAAAACTCAGTTGTGAAGGGCAGTGCATCATCGCCGCGCCGGCGGTCGCGGAGGCGCTCAGCCTCAACGAGGTGCAGGTGCGCAAGGATTTCGCCGCGGTCAGTTCCACCCGCGGAAAGCCGAAAACCGGCTTTGTCGTACCCGATCTGATCGCGGATATTGAAACCTTTCTCGGCTATCGGAATGTCAATGAAGCGGTGCTGGTCGGTGCGGGCTCGTTGGGGAAGGCGCTGCTTTCCTACAAGGGCTTTGATGATTACGGCATCAAAATCGCGATGGCCTTCGATGCAAACGAGCAGGTGATAGGCGGAGAAATCTTCGGCAAGCGAATTTTTTCCGTCACGCAGCTCAGCGACTTGTGCAGGCGCATGAGAATCAACATCGGCATCATCACCGTGCCTGCGCCGCAGGCGCAGAGCGTATGCGACAGCCTCGTTGCGGGCGGCGTGCGCGCCATATGGAACTTCGCGCCGGCACATCTGTCCGCGCCCGCACATATCCTGATCCAAAACGAGAACATGGCCGCGTCCCTCGCGCTTCTTTCCAAGCATCTCAACGATCAAATCGGCCGATAATACCGGACGGGAGGAACATCGATGAACACGCTTCATTTCAAGTATGCCGTCGAGGTTGAGCGCACCCGCTCCATCACGCAGGCGGCGGAAAACCTGTTTATGGCGCAGCCGAACCTGAGCAAGGCGATTAAGGAGCTTGAGGATACGCTGGGCATCGCGATTTTTGAGCGCACCTCCAAGGGCGTGATCCCCACGCTCAAGGGCGCTGAGTTCCTCGTTTACGCCAAGCGCGTGCTCGAGCAGATCGAGCGGATGGAACAGCTCTACATCCCGGCGGACGCAACACGCCAACGCTTTGCGATTTCCATCCCGCGCGGCAGCTATATCTCCCACGCGTTCACGCGCTTTGTCGCCGAACTGGACGCAAGCCGCGAAATCGACGTGAACCTGCACGAAACCAACTCCATGCAGACCATCGTCAACATTGCAGACGGGCGTTTCAGCCTCGGCATCATCCGCTATCAGACGGATTATGAAAACTACTTCCTCGATTACCTAAAAGAAAAAGGACTTTCGTGCGAGCCTATATGGGAATTTGAATACCTCGCGCTGATGTCGCGCGCACACCCGCTCGCCGAGGCGGAGCGCATCCTCCATAGCGATCTTGCCCAATATACCGAGCTTGTGCACGGCGATACGGCCATCCCCTACCTGCCGGTTGAAAAGGTTAAAAAAAGCGATGCAAAACGCCGCATCTGTGTGTATGAACGCGGCAGCCAGTTCGATATCCTTTCCCATATCCCCACGACTTACATGTGGGTTTCGCCCATACCGGAAAGCTTCCTCTCGCTGTATGGCCTCGTGCAGCGCAAATGTCCCGCCGCGCACCATACCTATAAGGATCAGCTCGTTTATCCCAAGGGGTATGCCTTCACCGCGCTGGACCGAATGTTCATCGACCATTTGTTCGCCTCAAAGAACGAGATCGCCTTCCGGCAGTATCGCTGAACGATTATCCGCACATATAATATCGATATTCATATGGCTATATATGATTTTTTATATGAATGAAGTCGATTGCGCCTGTCGATCCCGTTCAATCCCCTTGCCGCAGCCGCGTTCACACCAAATTTTTCGCGCCGCGCCGTTTTAGCGCGGCGTTTATTTCGTTCGTCTTATATCGATATTTGTATATCGATATTCGAAATGTATATTACCCGTTTCCGTGCAACACTGTTAAAATAATAACGAAGTCGAGGATGGCTTCAATCCCAGCAAATTCATGTCAGGAGGTTTACGAATATGGCAAGGTTTACATTACCCAGGGATCTCTATCACGGCAAAGGCGCGCTGGAAGCGCTCAAAACGCTCAAGGGCAAAAGGGCCATCGTCGTCGTCGGCGGCGGCAGCATGAAGCGCTTCGGTTTTCTCGACCGGACGGTCGCTTATCTGAAGGAAGCGGGCATGGAGGTTGCGCTCTTCGAGGGCGTAGAACCCGATCCTTCCGTTGAAACCGTCCTGCGCGGCGCGCAGGCCATGCGCGCGTTCCAGCCGGACTGGATCGTTTCCATCGGCGGCGGCTCGCCCATCGATGCGGCCAAGGCGATGTGGGCCTTTTATGAATATCCCGAAACCACGTTTGAGCAGCTTTGCATCCCCTTCAACTTTCCCGAGCTGCGCACCAAAGCCAAGTTCTGCGCAATTCCCTCCACCTCGGGCACGGCAACGGAAGTGACGGCCTTCTCAGTCATCACCGATTACCAAAAGGGTGTCAAATACCCGCTCGCGGACTTTAACATCACGCCGGATGTGGCGATCGTCGACCCCGATCTGGCGCAGACCATGCCGCCCAAGCTCACCGCTTACACAGGCATGGATGCGATGACCCACGCGATTGAAGCGTACGTTTCCACGCTGCACTCCGACTACACCGACCCCCTTGCGCTGCACGCCATCAACATGGTCAGCACCTATCTCGAAGCCTCTTACAAGGGCGATGTGGAAGCGCGCGAGCGGATGCACAACGCACAATGCCTCGCGGGGATGGCCTTCTCCAACGCGCTGCTGGGCATCGTGCACTCCATGGCGCACAAGACGGGCGCGGCCTACAGCGGCGGGCACATTGTCCACGGCTGCGCAAACGCGATGTATCTGCCTAAGGTCATCCGGTTCAACAGCAGGCAGCCCGAAGCCGCCGGACGGTACGCGCAAATTGCCCGTTCGCTGAACCTTGCGGGTACGACCGACGCGGAACTGACCGATGCGCTCATCGCGCACATCCGCGCACTCAACAAAAAGCTCGACATCCCTGCCTGCATCCGGGATTATGAGGGCGGCATCATCGACGAGCGGGAGTTCCACGCAAAACTGCCCCTCGTGGCCGAGCTTGCCGTGGGCGACGCGTGCACCGGCTCCAACCCGCGCGCCATCACACCCAAACAAATGGAAAAACTGCTGCTTTGCTGCTACGACGACACGGATGTGAACTTCTAAGCCCGGTTCTGGGGCGGGACGCACGTCCTGCCC
This sequence comes from uncultured Clostridium sp., assembly GCA_964550295.1. GTDB lineage: Bacteria > Bacillota > Clostridia > Christensenellales > CAG-138 > Phil1. Next base: position 9,290 of record CAZJYV010000016.1, read on the forward strand.
CTTTTTTACGCCTTGCGCCATCGATTCAGACAGGAGGCCTTTTTTATGAAAATCACCGTATGTATTGGCAGCTCCTGCCATCTGAAAGGCTCCAGATTGGTTGTGGAACGGCTGCAAAGCGCCGTAGCAAAGCATGGCCTCGGCGATGAAATCGAGCTTTGCGGAGCATTTTGCATGGGCAACTGCACGAAGGGCGTGAGCGTAAAACTTGACGACGCGCTGTTCTCTCTGACGCCGGAGGATGTGGGTGCTTTTCTTGAAAAGGACGTGCTCCCGCGGCTCGGCGCAAAGGCCGCTTCGGGAAAGGAAGGATCGGCATGACCGAATATCTGCAACTTCGGCAGTCAAACTGCAAAAACTGCTACAAGTGCATCCGCAACTGCCCGGTGAAGTCCATCCGTTTCGGCAACGATCAGGCTAACATCATCAGCAACGAATGCATCCTGTGCGGACGCTGTTTCGTGGTATGCCCGCAGAACGCCAAGCAGATCCGCAACGACATCCCCGCCGCGCAGGCGCTCCTCGCGTCCGGCGCGCCGGTTTACGCCAGCATCGCCCCTTCGTTCGTTGCCAACTACGCGGGCGCGACACTGCGCACCATGCAAACCGCGCTCAAAAAGCTGGGCTTTGCGGACGCGGAGGAAACGGCATCCGGCGCGGAACTTGTGAAAAAGCAGTACGACGCGATGCTTGACGAAGGCACGCGCGGCGTGATCCTCTCCTCCTGCTGCCCGACGG
>CAZJYV010000016.1:10037-18975 GCA_964550295.1 uncultured Clostridium sp.
CCTTATCTCGCGCCCGTGGTCTCGCCCATGCGCGCGCATTGTTTGGATATCCGCCGCCGCCACCCGGAGGCGAAAACGGTGTTCATCGGTCCGTGCATCTCTAAAAAATCCGAGGCCGAGGGCATTGCATCAAATGTGGATTGCGCGCTGACCTTTGAAGAGCTCACCGCGTGGCTCGCGCAGGAGGGGGTCGAGCTTGTCTCCGAGGACGAGGAAGGCGGCTGCCGTTCCCGCCTGTTCCCCACGCCGGGCGGCATCCTGCGCTCGATGCGGGCGGATAATCCGGATTACGACTATATCAGCGTGGACGGCATCGAGAACTGCGCGCGCGTTCTCGAGGAACTCGTTCAGGGAAAACCGGGCAAATGCTTCATCGAACTTTCCGCCTGCACAGGCGGCTGCGTCGGCGGCCCCGCCATGGATTCGCGGGAAAGGCATCCGCTCAAAAGCGCCGTCGCCGTGAACCGTTACGCCGGGGCGGAGGATCAAAACCGGGCCGCGCTGGATCCGGAGGCGCTGCGCTGTCATTATACGCCTAAGACCGTTCCCCGCGTGCGCATCAGCGAGGAAGCCGTGGCGGAGGTTCTGCTTCAGATCGGCAAAACGAAGCCGGAGCATGAGTTGAACTGCGGTTCCTGCGGCTACAACACCTGCCGCGAAAAGGCGATTGCCGTTTTGCAGGGCAAGGCAAGCCTGACGATGTGCCTGCCCTACCTCAAGGAAAAGGCCGAATCCTTTTCGGACACCATCATCGAGCACACGCCCAACGCCATCATCGTGCTCAACGAAAGCTATGCGGTGCAGCAGCTCAATACAGCCGCGTGCCGCCTGATCAACATCCGCAACCCGGCGGATGTCGTGGGCGAGCCGGTTGTGCGCATCCTCGATCCGCTGCCGTTCCTGGAAGCCTACGAAAACCGCCGCAACGTATACGGCAGGCGCGCGTACCTTGCGGAATATGACAAATACGTGGAGCAGAGCGTGATCTATGACAAGGATTATCGCATTTTGATCTGCATCATGCGCGATGTGACCGAGGATGTGCTCCGGCAGCAAAGCAAGGAGGCGCTTTCCCGCAAAACCGTGGAAATCACCGACCGCATGATTGAAAAACAGATGCGGACCGTTCAGGAAATCGCCTCGCTGCTGGGCGAGACCACGGCGGAAACGCGCATCGCGCTGACCCGCCTCAAGGAGACGCTGCAGGATGGATAGGCTTTGTACGGATGTGGGCTTTTTAAGCCTCAACAAGCACGGCGAGGCGATCTGCGGGGATCATGTGGAGGTTGTGCGGCAAGCGGAAGGCGCCACGGTGCTGGTGCTTGCGGACGGTCTGGGCAGCGGCGTGAAGGCGAGCATCCTTTCCACGCTGACGGCAAAGATCATCTCCACCATGATGGCAAACGCGCTTTCCGTCGAGGATTGCGTATCCACCATCGCAGCGACGCTGCCGGTGTGCAGCGTACGGCAGGTTGCCTACTCCACCTTCACCGTCATCCGGATCGACAACGACCTTGAGGCGGAGCTGATCCAGTACGACAACCCGCATGTGGTTCTGCTGCGCGGCGGAAAAAGCGTGGATTACCCCAAAACTTCGGAGCGCATCGACGGAAAAGCGATCTGGAAGTCGCGCGTCGCCCTCCATGAGGACGATGTTTTCATCGCCATGAGCGACGGCGCCGTACATGCGGGCGTGGGACGCTCGCTCAACTTCGGCTGGCAGAGGGATGATATCGTTTCCTTTCTCGAAGCTATTTATAAGAAGGAATACACCGCCAAAACGCTTTGCTCCCTGCTCGTTGGCAAGTGCGGCGCGCTCTACGGCAACGAGCCGGGCGATGACACAACCGCATGCGCCGTGCGCATCCGCAGACGCTGCCCGCTCAACATCATGATCGGGCCGCCCGCCTCCCCGGACGATGTGCCGAAGATGATGTCCCTCTTTTTTTCGAAGGAGGGCAAACATATCGTGTGCGGCGGCACCACCTCAACGCTCGCCGCTCAGTATCTCGACAAGCCGCTCGTGACGGGGCTGCCGGTCTATCATGACCCGGACATCCCGCCCACGGCGCACATCGAGGGCGTGGATCTTGTGACGGAGGGCATCATCACGATCAGCCGCGTGCTGGCGTATGCGCGGGATTATCTGGGGACCAACGCGCTGCTCGCGGACTGGAGCGTGAAGCAGGATGGCGCTTCCGCAATCGCGCGCCTGCTTTTTGAAGAGGCGACGGACATCAGCTTTTTCGTGGGCCGCGCGGTGAATCCCGCCCATCAGAACCCGAATCTGCCCATCAGCTTCAACATCAAGATGCAGCTGGTGGAGGAGCTTTCCGCCTGCCTGAGGGCCATGGGCAAGAACATCAAAGTCAGCTACTTTTAAGCGCAGCACGTTTGGGCTGCAGGCGCAGGCCTTGCGCAGATTGCGATTGACGCAACCCGCGTTGCAGTAAAAACGGAGCGCAGGAGCTGCCCCAAAAGGCCCTCCCCGCGCTCCCGCTTGCATGAAAAGAAGATCGTCAGTCGATATAAAGGAAGGCGAATTCCCTTAGCGTTTGCCAGTAGGATTCCCCGCCGACGGCGGCAGCCGCCCCGTGTCCCGCGCCCTCTACGATCAGCTTGCGCTTGAACCCGCACGCGGCGACATACACCTGCTCGATCATGCGGACCGGCACGAAGGTATCCTTTGAGCCATGGACGCACAGGATGGGAAGCCTGCTTTTTTTAAGCTGCTCCACCGCGCTTGCCTCGCGGAAATTCCAGCCGTAGCGGCGCTGTGCGATGCGTGAGGCGATGTGCAGCACGGGAAAGCGCGGCAGCCCGAAGAGCTTTTTGACCTGATAGGCAAACTCCTCCCAGACGGAAGAGTAGCCGCAGTCCTCCACGACCGCCCGCACGTTGGCGGGCAGATCCGCTTCCCCCGCCGCCATCATGACGGCAGCCGCGCCCATCGAAATGCCAAACAGCAGGATCCGCGCGTCCGGCGCGCGGGAAAGGATGTGTTTCGTCCACGCGACGATATCCCGCCGGTCGTGCCAGCCCATGCCGATGTACGTTCCCTCGCTTTTGCCATGTCCGCGCGCGTCCGGCAGCAAAATGTTAAAGCCCATGCGCGAGATGTGCCGCGCGTGGGTCTGCATATGCGCCGCCTGGCTGGTGTACCCGTGGCAGAGGATTGCCCAGCGTGGGGATTTCCCCCCATCCGCGGGCGTATAGATCAGGCCGTGGAGATTCAGACCGTCCTCGCTCGCGATCAAAACCTCCTCCTCCCGCACGGAGGCGAGCCATTCCTGCCGCTGCGCTTCCAGCTTTTGCGCGGCTTGCTCGTCCGGCATGTTGATGCGGTTGTGCGGCGCGTGCAAAGCCTTCGTGCGGTCGCTTCCCCGCCTGAGCGCGAGGTTGCAGAGCCTATACGCCGCAGCCAGCGCAAAAGCCGCGAACAGCAGCAGGGCTGCTGCAGTTGCGATGAGGACGACGGTCAGGGTTGTCATAAAACGATCCTTTCTCGGTCAACCGGCCCGTTCTTTTGAACTGTTTGGTAAAAATTATAGCACAACGCAGCAGGAAGAACACGGTGCATCCGTGATTTTCAGGGAACCGCGCCGCCGTTTTTTTCGTTATATAAGCATCAAACCACGGAGGAATACGCAATGAAAAAAGCAATTGCCTGCGCGCTCATCGCAGCGTCGCTGCTGATGCTGCTCGCCGGATGCCGCAAGCAGGAAACCGTTGTTTTCACGGCGGTAATCGAAGAAGTGTACGACAACGGGGGCATCCTCGTCAACACGTCGGACGACGTGGGTTTTGACAAGGCGAGTGTCTCCTTCGCGGACGACGCCGAGGAGCCCGATTTTACCTTAACGCCCGGCCAGACGGTGAAGCTCACCATCCTCGCCCAGGTTGCGGAAAGCTATCCCGTGCAGGCTCGCGCCGTGAAGATCGAGCTGCTCATCGACGCGGGCGCGCCGATCCCCATCGACTGAGTACAACACCGGCACCAATCGCAAAACCGGCGGCTGAACAGACAGCCGCCGGTTTTTATGCCGCGATCAGAACGTGAGCTGGAACGTTTCGTTGATCAGATCGTCCGCAGACCAGTCGTTTGTATCGTAGACGCGCAGGGTGAAATCGACCTTTTCAAACGCGGAGATGCCGCTTGCCTCAACGGTGGAGCTCATCCAGTTCACCTGTGAATACGCGATTTTACCCGGCGAAACTTCGCAGCCCCAGTACGGGTCGCACATAAAATCGTTGACCGCAACGCCCTCCATCGTGAACATCAGCGTCCGATCCGTTTTGTTGTTCAGAAACAGCACCAGCGTCGGCCCCCACTCGCCCTCGGGGTTAAAGTCGCGGGCGATCACGGTGAGCGCTTCGTTATCGACGAGCGTTTGCTCCGCATAGCCGTTCGTATAGACGACCTCGCTCACGGGCGGCTGCGACGACGCGTTATACAGTTGAACCGCCAGCGCGCCGTTATACACATCGTCCGCCGACCAGTCGTCCGAATCGTATACGCGCAGCGTCATCTCCACCTCGCTCAGGTAATTGATCCCGCACGTTTCGAGGGAGGCTGTCATCCAGTTTGCCGGGCAGTAGGCGCTTTTGCCGGGTGCGACCTCGTACGCCCAGTACGGATCGCACATGATGCCGTTGACCGATATGTTCTTGCCTGTAAACATCAGGTTCTGAGCCGTTTTGTTCACGATGAAGAACAGGAGCGTCGGCCCCCATTCGCCATCCGGCTCGTAGTTTTTCAGCGAGAGGGTGAATTGCCCGTTGTCGAGGATGGTCTGCTGCGCAAACCCGTCTTCATACGCAACCTCGCTCACGGGCGGCAGCGCGGAGGTGTTTTCGACGACAAGCGTCATCATGTCACCAAAGATATCGTCCGCCGACCAGTCATCGTAATCGTACACGCGCAGCTTGAACTCGACCTGCTCCAGATAGTTGATTCCGTAAGCCGCGAGGGTATCCTCCATCCAGCTGACTTCCGAATTCGCCTTCTTTCCGGGTTCCACCTGGCAGGCCCAGAACGGATCGCACATGATGCCGTTGATGGAGGCGTCCTCGATGCTGAACATCAGCGTTTTATCCGTGTTGTTCTCCAGCTGAAACGTAAACGCCGGCCCCCAGTACGCATCCGGATCGAAGGCTGTCGCCGTAACGGCGCATTCGTTGAGGGAAAGCAGCGTCGTTTGCACAAACGTCGCCGTGTTGGGAACCTCCGGCGTCGCTTCGGCGGCGCTTCTCGTCGGTTCAGCCGACTCGGGAACAGCCGTTTCCCCGAAACCCGCCGTTTCCTCCGCGCCGATCGACCAGCTCTTGCCGGCTGAGAGCAGGAGCGTGCAGCCCGGGCAGCAGGCAATCGCCATCGCGATGACCAGTGCAAGGCAAAGCGCTTTGAGCATTTTCTTCGACATGATTCGGCCTCCTTCCAATTTGATGGAAAAAGTATACCATTTCATGCATAGATTCACAATATCGCTTTGCCTGAATGCGCGCCCGAATCAAGCCGGGCGCGGCGTTTTTCAGCAAAGCCGCACCCTTGCGCGGAGGGGCGCATATGATAAGAATATAAAGCTGTAACAGATGGGTTCCTTCCCCCGGCGGAACCGGCTCCGGGTTCAGCTCTCCTCCTTATGATCCGGTGCGCATACCACGGATTCCGCTGCGCAGCCGATGCCTTGACTGGCCGCACCCCCCGCCTGTTCGGCGGGGGGTGCGTCGTTTCGCAACCGCTTGTGTCGCTTTGGAGCGTTTCCGGTGTTAAGCCCGTTACTTAGATCGTGCGCGCCGCTTCCCGCTCGGCAATGTGCCGGATGATCGCATCCGCGATGTCCACGCCCGTGGCCTCGCCGATGCCCGCGAAATGCGCGTTGGAGTTCACCTCGCACAGGAGGGGGCCGTCCGCCCCAAAAAGAAGATCCACCCCCGCGAAGTCGAGGTCGATGGCCTCGCAGGCGCGCGCGGCGATTTCCCGCTCCGCATCGCCGGGCGAATAGGCGGAGGCTTTGCCGCCGAGCGCGACGTTCGCGCGGAAATCGCCCGCTTCATTCTCGCGCAGCATCGCCGCCACGCAGCGTCCGCCCACCATATAAAGCCGCGCATCGCGCGCGAAGGAACTTTTGATGAACTCCTGCGCGACGACCGCCGTGCCGGAGGTTTTTTCCAGCAGCCGCCGCGCTTCCCCGGGGTTGCGGGCGAGGTAAACCTGCTGCCCGAAGGAGCCGAAGCATTCCTTGAGCACGAAGGGAAAGCCAAGGTAATCCGCGATTTGATCCAGAAACGTTTCGTCCGTGTAGCCGACGCGCGGAAACGTCAGCGGGATGAGCACGGTTTTGGGCATGGGCACAACGCCGGAAAGCGCGATATGCGTGAGCGCCTTATCATCGCACGTTTCAACGGCCGCCGCGCTGTTGTAAAGCCGCATCCCCCTCTTTTCGAGCAGCCGTGCAAGCCGCACATCCTTATCCCAGAAGATCGCGAAGCCGGGCAATTTTTCCTGCGAAAGCGGCACGTTGTATGCGGCGTCCGTCATGAGTGCAACGTTCGTGCGCCGCTCAAGCGAAAGGCCGTGCTTCACCGCGCGACCGGACAGCGCCAGATAGAGCGCGTCGAACTTGTCGCTCTTCAAAAAGCCGTTGGTAATCAGCAAGCCGTTGTTTTCCATAGCGCCATGATAGCACAGGAAAAGCCTTGATTCAAGGCGGGCGTTGACGCGAACACAAGCGTGGGGTATGATGAATGTAATTCACGAAGGAGCAGAAGCATGTTCGGTAAACAGAAAAAACTTGAGGAAAACGCCTCCGCGCAGCAGGAGCCGGAAGAGGAAGCGCCGCAGGCGCCCGTCGCGACAGTTGCAGACGCGGAGCGGCTCGAAAAGAATATATACCGGATCCCCGCAGCAAGCTATTTCGGAAAGCATACCACGATCAACACCAAAACAGCAAAGAACGAAGATCAGGTGCGGGCTTATTGGCAGCAATGCCGCGAGGACGGCACGCTCGATACGCTCAAGCAGGTCGCCCACCCGGACGCGAAAGGCTTCACCGCCGTATGCACGGACTTCCGGGGGCGCGAATATGAATACTGGATCACCGTGGAAGCTCCGGACGGGGCGGAACCGCCCCAGGGTTATGAGCGCATCGAAACGATCGAGCGGCGCTGCGCGGTGTTCCCCTGCGAGGGTCCCGCGCATGCGGCGGTCGCCGAAGAATGGCACTTCATCTACAACAAATGGTTTCCCCGCTCCGCCTACAGCTACGATCAGGGTCCCGAGCTTGAACATTATCCCTTCGGGGATATGCAGGCCGCGGATTACAAATGCGAGATCCTCGTGCCGGTTAAGCCCGTGGAACCCGTGAATCTGCCCAAGCGCAAGGATTCGATGATGGGCCTGCTGTTCGTTGCCGTCGGCGCGGTGGCGGGCATGGTCGTGGCCGGTTCCGCCGAAAAACCGTTCATCTTCATCCTCGGCGGCGGCCTGCTCGGCTACTTCGTTTACGCGTATATCGGCAAGCGCCGGGAAGAAGCCCAAAAGAAAAAGGAAGAAAACGGCGAAGGCAAAAAATAATCCTCATACAAGCATCGCAGGCGGCCCGCAAGTTAAGCGGGCTGCTTTTTGCTCTTTACATAACAATATTTATTACGTTATAATATATATTACATGGAGGTGACCTTATGGCGCGCAAAACGATTACGCTTTCGGGAGAAAAAGAGCTGCGGATTTTTATGGAGCCGCTGCGTCAGCGGATGCTGCGCACGATGGAGCAAATCGGGGACCCCGTTACGCCCAAAAAGCTTGCGGACGCGATGGGTATCACGCCCTCCTCCGCCAAGCATCACCTGACGAAGCTGGAGAGCATCGGCCTTGTCGGCGTGCATCACACAGAGCAGATCCACGGCATTACGGCTGTGTTCTATGCGCTTTTGCCCGTGACGGTCGGCATCGGGGTCAACCGGGGCGATCACCGGGAGGAGCGTGTCGCCATCGCCGAAAACCTGATCGCTTCGGTATGCAAAGGGTTCTTCGAAAAGATGCCGCGCGGGCATGAACATCCGGAGGACTTGCCTTTCTGGGGCGACGTGATGACGGGCGTGGTACACCTGACGCAGCTTCAAGCGGACGAGCTGCACGGGCTGCTCGCGCGCTTTGTGGAGGAAAACGGCGCGCGCCGGGAAAATACGCTGCCTTTTGAATATGCGCTGGTGCTCTACAACGCGGAGGATCGGAATGAAAGCACGGTATAAAGTCCTGATTTTTGCGGCGAGCTTCTCGCTCGGACTGATCCTGCCGGTGCAGAGCCTGATGCTGATTGCGCACGGCTGCACGCTGCAAACGCTGGGGCTCGCCGTTGGCGCATACGCCGTCGCCGTGATTGCGGCGGAGGTGCCCACGGGGATTTTTGCCGATCTGTACGGCAGGAAGGCCGCATTCCTCGTTTCCTGCGCGCTGGGGGCTTTGTCCTGCGCCGTGCTGCTGGTTTCCAAATCCTTTTACGCGGCGGCGGGCGGACTCATGCTGACAGGCCTCGGGACGGCGTTCGCCTCCGGCAGCGCGGACGCGCTGATCATTGAAGAAACGCTCGCCCAATCCGGAGAGGCGGGGCTGAACAAAGCCGTCGGCGCAATGCGTGCTTTTGAAGGCGCGGGTCTGATGGCAGGCGCAATCGCGGGCGGTCTTCTGCCCGGCGCGCGGGACTATGCGGCGCACATTCTCGTGCGCATGGCGCTGTGCCTTGCCGTCGGTGTTTTTGCTTTGGCGACCCTTCGTGAAACACGCACGGCCAAACGCGAAGGGATGACCTTGCGCGCGCATTTATCCGGCATGGGCAGGATGCTCCTTTCACGCGGGGATTTGCTGCTCGTTCTGTGCTGCACCGCCGCGTTCGCCTTTGCGCAGTTTTTGCTGGAAACCTACTGGCAGCCGGGGCTG
>CAZJYV010000017.1:0-16397 GCA_964550295.1 uncultured Clostridium sp.
CGTCTTGTTGACATGCTGTCCGCCCGCGCCGCCGCTGCGGTAGGTGTCGATCTGCAGGTCGTCGGGGTTGATGTCCACATCGATGTCCTCCGCTTCGGGCAGCACGGCAACGGTCGCCGCGCTGGTGTGGATGCGCCCCTGCGATTCCGTCTCCGGCACGCGCTGCACGCGGTGGACGCCGCTTTCAAACTTCATGCGCGAGTATGCGCCGCGCCCCTGAAGGCTCAGCACAACCTCCTTCACGCCGCCCATCTCTGTGTAATTCTCATACATCATCTCATATTTCAAGTTGTGACGCTCCGCATAGCGCTGGTACATGCGCAGCAGAACCGCGCCAAAGAGGGAAGCCTCCTCGCCGCCCGTACCCGCGCGGATCTCGATCATCACATCCCGTTCGTCGTTGGGATCCTTGGGCAGCAGCAGCAAGCGCAGCTTGTCCGTCAACGCCTTTTCCTGCCCGGCAAGCTCTGCAAGCTCTTCGTGGACAAGCGCCTTCATGTCCGGTTCAACAGGCCCTTCAAGCATGGCGCGGCACGCGGCGGCGCTCGCGGCTACCGCGCTGTACGCGTCGTACGCTTCCACGATGTCCGCGATCTGCGCATGCTCACGCGCAAGCGCGCGAAAGCGCGCCTGATCCGCGATCACGGCGCCATCGGACATCAGCCGCGCAAGCTCCTCACTGCGCGCTTTGATCGACTGAAGCTTCTCCAGCATCGTTTAACAGGTCCTTCCGTGTGATGAGATTGATTCCGTTTTCGCCGCAGACCGCCCTCACATGCGCGAAGGCCTTTTGGCTTTCGCCCGTTTCATCAAAAAAACAGGGTTTCACGGCATGCACTCCGTCACGATAGCACAACAGCGGCAGATACGCAAGCGCCGAACACCTCACTTCGCCCGATGCGGACTTCGTGAGCGTCAGGCGCACGAACGCGCCGTAGTTGACGTTTTTCTGCGCCATGTTGGATATAAAGTTGCCCAGCGAGTAGATGACAGGAACGCGCACGGTTGCTCCGTCGCGCTCGGCGACGCGCCACTCGACAGGCTGCACCACATGCGGATGCGTGCCCACGATGGCGTCCGCGCCCGCAGCGATGAGCGCGTCAGCAAGCTTTTCCTGCGTTTTGTTCTGTGCGGAGCTGTGCTCCTCGCCCCAATGAACGAAGGCGACGACGAACTCCGCCCCTGCCGCGCGGCAGGCTGCGATCTGCGCCGCAATCGTTTCCATATCGGACAGCCGCATGACTGCGTAGGCTTTTTCCTCGGCGCTCAGCGCGGGCACGCCCGAGTTGATCAGATCGGTCGCCGAAACGAAGCCTACGCGGATGCCGTTGATCTGCGCCACGCGCGGGGTTAAAGCGTCCGTCGGGTCAAGATAGGTACCGACCTGCATCATCCCCGCCGCGCGGATCAGGCTTGCGGTGCGAAAAAGCCCGTCGATCCCCTTATCCATGCAATGGTTGTTCGCGCACGAAAGCAGGTCGAAGCCCGCTTTTTTGATATCCTGCGCCAACTCGTCCGGCGCGTTGAACTTTTGCATGGGCGCTTTGGGCGTTGGGTCGGCCTCCGTCGCGGGCGGCGCCGTCTGCCTGGGCAGGGAATAGCCCGCAGCCTCCCCCGCGAGCGTGCACTCAAAGTTGCCGCACAGGTAGTCCACCGAGGAAAAAACAGCCGCCATCGGCGCGAAACTGCGGGAAAAATCGTAGCCGTCCGCGGTCTTTGCGTTCGCGATCTGCACGTTCATCGCCATGATGTCGCCCACGAAGCCGAGCGTCGCCGTCAGCGGCACGGGGGTAGGGGTCGGCACGGGTGCGGCGGTGGGGGTGGGTTCGACGGAAGGGGAGGGCGTCACCCAAACGGTTGCGGCGGGGGTCGCCGGCGCGGAGGTGATTTCGTGGAACGGCGTTACGGCAGGATTTGCCTTGCAGGCAACGCAGCAGACCGCAAGCAAAAGGGCGAAGGCAAGCGCGCGCTTCATCTGAATGCCGTCACCACCCTTTCGATGCCGTTGAGGTCGCGCGCGACCGTGGTTTTCGGAAAAAAAGCGGCGATAACGTCCGCCTGATGGATGCCGACCTCCATGAGCAGCGCGCCGCCGGGGTTGATAAAGGCCATCGCATCCGCTGCGAGCCGACGGTAAAAAGCCAGCCCGTCCGGTCCGCCGTACAGCGCGTGGCGCGGTTCAAAGGCAAGCTCCCGCTGAAGGGAAGCCATGTCGTCATCCGAAAGATAGGGGGGATTGCATACGATCAGGTCAAAGCTGCCCGCCACCGAAGCGAACAGGTCGGACTGAACGAACGCCGCGTTGATGCCGTTGAGCGCCGCGTTTTCCGCGCAAAGCGCAAGCGCGCCCGCATCGCAGTCGGCAAAAACAACCGATATGTCCGCCATCTTTGCAAGGGCGATGCCGATGCAGCCGGAACCGCTGCATAGATCCAGACACGAGCGGTATCCGCGCGCGCGGATGAGCGCGAGCGCCTCCTCACAGAGCGTTTCCGTATCCTGCCGTGGGATCAGCGCGCGCGCATCCGTGATGAACGGCAGACCCATAAATTCCCAGCGGCCGAGCACATACTGGATCGGCTTGCCCGTAAGGCGCGCGCCGAGCAGCGCGTCCAGCGCCGCGGTTTGCTCCAAGCTTAGCAACCGCTCGCGGTTTTGCAGCAGGGCTTTTTCGCCGATCTGCGCCGCGTGGGCAACGAGCAGCCTCGCTTCAAAGCGCGCCTCCCCGCAGCCGGAATAAGCCAGCGTTTCCGCGGTTTGGATAAGGGCTTCCCGAATCGTAAGCTGATCCATGATCAATCGCCTTTCCTGATTTCGACGGCTTGCCCGACGCTCAACAGATACACATAGCGCTCCCGCACAGGGATGCCCGTCAGCCGCTCAATCGCCTGCGCGTACAGGTTCACCTGCTGCGTGTGCCGCAAAGCCGCCTGCGCGGCGCTCACGCCCGCGGGTACGGTGTCCGTCTTGTAGTCGATCAATATCCACGCGCCGCTTTCCATAAAGCAGCAGTCAATCACGCCCTGCACGATGACGGGCGCGTCCGTGCTGCCGATGCCCAGCGTGCGCGCGCTCATGCTGATGTTGAACTCCATCTCGCGCCGCGCGTGCTCCGATGCGATCAGCCGTCCGCCGAGCGCGGAGCGGAAGAAGGCGGCGATTTCATCCGGGCGGACGGCAGTTGCCTGCAGCGGGGACAGCAGACCCGCGTTCACGAGGCGTTCAAGCTCCGCTTCCACGCTTTGCCGGTCATGCCTGCGCAGCGCGATGCGCTGCATGAGCGCGTGGTAAGCGGTTCCCCGATCCGCAGGGGTCATGCGCGCCGCGAGGAGAAAGTCCGGCGCTTCGGCCATCGTGATGCCGTGTCCCGCAAGCCCCGTCACGCTGACCTTGCTGGGCAGTTCCGTATCCGCACAATACTCGTACGCATGCTCAAAAAGCCGTTCGTCCGGCGCGAGCGTCAGCGCTTCGCTGCAAAAACGCTCATACGAGGCTTGGCTCATGCGCGCGCCGTCCCCGACGGATTGCGCACAAAGCTCCATGGCAACATCGATGCCAAGCGGCGCGGGGTCAACGAGCGGGGGCAGGCCGTACCGCGCGCGCAGCGCCGCCCCTTCCTTTGCGTGGAGGATGCAGGTCAGCAGCCATCCGGCAAAGCTGGTTTCAAGGGAAACGCTTGCGGCGCTCTGCGGCAGCGCTGCCTTTTCAACAAGCCCGTCCCCGTGTGCCGTCGCGCAAAGCAAAATGAGTTTTTCCCGCGCGCGCGTCATGGCGACGTAAAGCACGCGCATCTCCTCCGCGACGCTCTTTTTTTCGCAGAGCGCCGTGATGGCCTTCGCGTACAGGGACTGTGTGCGCATGCCCGCCATGCGAAAGCGTACAGCCAGACCGAGCGCCGAGTCAAACACCAGCGCCCGGCGGGAAAAATCGATGTTGAACCTGCGCGCAAGCCCGCCGAGCAGAACAAACGGAAATTCAAGACCCTTGCTGGCGTGGATGCTCATCACGCGCACCACGTCAAGACCGACCGATTGCGGCGTACCCGCCGCGCCGATGGCGCGCAGCCTCTCCGTATAGGTTAAAAACGCGTGCAGACCGACCGATCCCGTCGCCTCAAACAGCCTTGCCTTTTCACACAGCGCGTCAAGGTTGGCCTCGCGCTGCCGCCCGCCGGGCAGGGCGCGGCAAAACAGCGCGTAATCCGTTTCGTCCAGCAGTTTGCCGATGAGGGACTGCACGCTCATCAGGTTTGCCATGCGCTGCCAGCGGTCCAGCTTCGCGAGGAAGGCGGCTGCTTTGCGGCCAAGCTCCGTTTCCAGAAGGGAGGCGGCCCGGAGCGAGTCGAAGCAGCGCCACGGCCCTTCCGGAAAGAGGACTTTGCCGAAGGAGGTGCGAAGCTCGATCAGATCGTCCGTTGAAAATCCGCCGATAGGCGAGCGCAGAACCGCCGCCAGCGGGATATCCTGAAGGCGGTTATCGATCGCGCGCAGCAGCTCCATAAACACGCGCACCTCGATCGCGTCGAAAAAGCCTCCTGAAAGCTCGCCATAAGCGGGGATGCCCGCAAGGCTCAGCGCCGTGAGCCAATCCTCAACGCTGTTTTTGTAGGAGCGCAGCAGAACCGCAAAGTCGGAATAGCGGGGTCTGCGTGCTTCGCCCGTGCGCGGGTCAAACACCATGCCATATTCCATCAACGCGCGGATCCGCCTTGCCGCGAGCGCCGCCTCGACCTGCGCCGCGCCGCGCGATTGCGCGGACTCGCCGGGGTCTTCCTCGGCGGTTTCTTCCTCACCGTCGGATTCGTCCGCAGGCGGTTCCGGCTCCTTGCCGTCCTCCTCCGGCCAATCCCCGAGCATATCCGCAAACACGAATTCCGCGGCGGGCAGACATGCGCAGTCCGCATGTTCCTCGCGGTCGTGGATCAGCCGCGCGCTTTCGTCATAATCCAGCTCGGCGGCTTCCTCGTCCATCAGGCGTGAGAAAACGCCGTTTACGGCATCGATCACGCCCGGCGCGCTGCGGAAGTTGGCGTTGAGGTCGATGCGGCAGCCGTTTTCGGGGTTGGCATAGTTCATGTAGCGCCGGATGAAAAGCCGCGGCTCCGCGAGGCGGAAGCGGTAGATGGACTGCTTCACATCCCCCACGAGAAAAAGCGCGCCGGGGTTTGCGATGGCGTGCAGAATCTCTTCCTGCACGGCGTTGCAGTCCTGATACTCGTCCATGAACACGCAGCAAAAGCGGTTTTGGTATTCGAGCGCGATCTCCTGCTTTTGAAGCAGCGCGAGGGACATCTGCTCCATGTCCCCGTAGTCGATGACGGAGCGTTCGCGCTTGAGATCGGCGAACTTGCCGGAAAAATCACGCACGGCGGCGCACAGTTCCGCGATGAGCGGCGCCTGCTTTGCGATCAGCCACGCTTCGCGATCCATGCCGCGGACCCATTGTGCGGCTTCCTTTTTGAGCGCGGCCTTGAGCGCACCTCGCGCGGCGTCCGCGCTTTGCTTGAGCGCATCCGGACAGCCTTTCCAGCTGATCCGGCTGTTCGGTGGGTGCGGGCCGGTCGCGAGCGCACTGCGCAGCGCGGCGGGGGCTTGCTGCGCGGCGATGCTGCGCGCGTGCAAAAGCTCCTTATCGATGAACGCGGCGGCGGCCGGGCATTCCTCCGCGAGGGCAGCCATGTGCGCGGCCAGCGCGGCGGTTTTGTGCCGGATGTTCCTTTGCGTGCGGCCGACCAGCAGGGCAGCCTCCTCCGATGCTTCCAGCGCGTCCGCACAGGTGTCGTACTTGCGCTGCGCCCGCTCGAGGAAGCCGAAGGGGTCGGGCTGGGAGCGGCAAAAATCGTACAGTCCGCTCACCGCGTCAAAGGCAGCCGCGTCGCTGCCCATCGCTTCGAGAAAGCTCGAAAAACCGCCTTCGCCCACGGAAAGGCGCGCCTCGCAGAGATCATCCCACACCTCATCCCGCATGAGGGCGGTTTCGCTTTCGTCCGCCACGCGGAAGGCCGGGTCAAGACCCGCCTCGTTGAAGTGGCGGCGCAGGATCTGCGTGCAGAAGGCGTGCAGGGTTGAAATCGACGCGCCGGCGCACCCGCGCGCGGCCTCGTTGAGCCGCGCGGCATCCGCCTCGTTCTCGCAGGCGGCGGCAGCGAGGAACAGCGCGCGCTCGATGCGCTTTTTCATCTCGTTGGCGGCGGCGGTTGTGAAGGTGACGCACAGCAGCTCCTTCACATCCATCCCTTCCCGCACGAGGCGGACGATGCGCTCCGTAAGCACGGCGGTTTTGCCGGAGCCGGCGCCCGCGCTCACGAGGATATCTCCCTCGGCTGCAATCGCGCGGCTTTGCTCAGCTGTCCACTTCGGCATTCGCTACCTCCTGAAAAAAATCCTGAACCGTCATGCCCTGCACGCTTCGGTACGCGCAGCCGGACAGGGAAGCGTCAAACGCGCAAACGGTCGCAAAATCGCAGATGCCGCAGGCGGTATACCCGTTTTTCTTTCGGAAAGGCGCGGTTTCCGCGCGGCCTTCGGCGATGGAGCTTGCGGTGGCGGCCGCTTTTTTAACCGCGTAGTCCGAAGCTGTGCCGAACGCGTCGGAACTGACGGTGTATTTGCTCCCTTTTTGGCTGAAGGCGACACCCGCGCCGCCCGCATTCATGAGCGCGGCGTCCGCGATCGTGAGGCCTTTCATGCGGAACGCCTTGAGCAGCGCGCCCAGCACCTGCGCCTCATCCCCCTCGGCGACGGTCGGCTCCGCAACGGGCAGGTAATACATGCCGGCAGCCCGCGCCGCCTTTTCCTCCGCGTGCGCCACACAGGTGACGGCGCGGATGTAGAGGGGCAGCTGCAGCTTGAGTCCCTCGAAAACATCCTCCATGGCAAGCGACGCGATGCCCGTTTTATAATCGATGACGCGGACGTACGTTTCCCCATCCGGCGCGGCGTAGGCGTCGACGCGGTCGATGCGCCCGGACAGCTCGTAGGTTCTGCCGCCGGGAAGCTCAAGCACGATCGGCGGGAAAGGCTTGCCCCGCCCGAAGGGAACCTCACACCCGGCCAAACGGAAACTGCCCGCCGCAAGCTGGGCGACGACGGCCTTTGCGGTCGCCGTGATTTTGCGCGCGAGCCGCGCGAAAAGCGCGCGGTTCCTTGCGGTATCCAGCAAAATGCCTCCGTTATGCTCTGCTGCGAGCTTGGGCAGAATGTCCGCGAGGATGGACTCGATTTGTTCTTCGGTATAGAGGCCGGGCGCTTGCTTGCGCTCGATGAGCGCTTTGGTAAAAAGATTGAGCGCGTCGTGGCAGAACGTGCCTTCGTCCGCGCTGCGCTCGCGGTATTCCCTGCGTGGTTCGAGTTTGAGCCCGTAACGCGCAAAATGCTTGAAGGGGCAGGCGTTAAACGCCTCCAGCCGCGACGCGCTGCCGCGCAGCGGCGCGCCGTAAAGCGCGGCCGCAAGCTCCTGTCCGAACGGTTCGGGCGAGGCATTGTAGAACAGCGCCCGCTCGATGCCGCTCAGGCGCGCGCCCCAGCCTTCCGACTCATCGCGCTTGGCGAAGGACGCGTAGAGCGGCGCGGCCACAGCGGACATTTCGCCCGCGTCCACACCCGCGCGCAGGGCGGCGGACAGGCGGCGCAGCGCGCTTTCGGGCGAGGCGGGCGCGCCGGGGGTAAGGTCGGTCCCAACGCGCACATCCGGAAACAGCTCGCCGATCCGGTCGATCAGCGCGCAGGGCGCGCCGTCCGCGCCGGCGAGGGGATAGGATAGATACAGCAGCGTGCGCGGCTTTGTCACCGCGCCGTATACGTCGGAAAGCTCCTTGTCGGAGAGCTTGCCCGTGTCGGGCAGCTCGGAGAGGCCAAGCCCCGCGAGGGTCGCAATCTCCGCGTCGCTGATCATGCCGTCGTCCGTCACGGCTGCGGGGAACGCGCCCTGCGACGCGCCGAGGATATAAAGCGCCTCAAGGTCGCGCGCGCGGCTGCGCCCCAAACTGCCGAACAGGAGCTGGTCCGCGTTGGAGGGGATGACGCCCACCTCGTAGGAGGAGATGCCCTCCTCAAAAAGATCGATGAAGCGCGCGGAGGATACGGTCGTTTCTCCCAGAATGGCGTAAAGCTGGCTGATGAGTTCGAGCAGCATGTTGTAAACCTGCGCGGTTTCCTCCATCCGCTCCAGGTCGCCCTCAAGGCGAAGCTCGTCCGTCAGGGCAACAAGCTGATCCCGCAGCGCGAGGGAGAGCATATATTCGTAGAGCGCGGCGGCTTTGCCCGCGGCCGTGCGCGAGGCGGAAAGACCCGCGCGCAAACGCGCAAGCGGCTCCATGAGCTTGCCGCGCGCCGCCTCAGCCGCTTCGGGCGCATCGGGCGCAAAGGGCTTTTGCAGCAGGCTTCCGCGCGCGTTTTTTTCAAGGATGTAGTTTTCCAGCGCTTCGGTCTCCCCGCGGTCCGCGTTTGCAAGGCCGGTTTTGGCGAGTCGAAGCACCTCCTTAGCCGGAAATCCGCGCGAGGCCGCCCGCAGGGCGCTCACGCAAAGAACCGCTGCCGGGTAGCCGGAAAGCGGGTGTTTCGCGTCCGTAAAAAACGGGATTCCGCGCGCGCGAAGGGCGCGGCCGACAGGTTCGATGTATTTTTCCATGTCAGCGGCGATCAGGGCCATGTCGCGGAAGCGCATGCCCGCGCCTGCCGCAAGCAAAAGCGCGTCCGCCGCGGCTTCCGCTTCGGCGCGCACGTCCGTGCCGGCAAACACGCGGATCGCGTCCGCCGCAGCGCCGTCATAAGCATGATACGGATAGGCGAACCCCTCCCGCTCGAGATGAACGAGCGCGGGTGCTTTGCCGTCTGCAGGCGTTTGCGCGGCGGCGGGCAGGCGCACGGTTTCAACCGGGCAGCCCTTTTGCTCCGCGATGCTTCGGATGCGGGCATACACGCGCTCCTCCGCCGCGAAAACACGCGCGTCGCGGCAGCGGGGGGATGGATCCAGCCGCAGGGCGACGGTGATGCGGGGGGCAATGTCCATGAGGACGGATATGATGTCAAAAAGCTGCTCGCTGATCAGGTCGAACCCGTCGATGACGATCTGCGCCCCCTTCACGGAGGAGAGGGGCAGCCGCTCGCACAGGGCAAAAAACGCATCCTCCGCGTCCAGGCTGTGCGCCGACAGGTGCGCCTGATACGCTTCATAGATGCAGGCGAGGTCGGCCAGCTTACCGCGCAGGGGCGAGCCGCCGCTCAGCTTTCCCGCCGCGTCCGCGAGGGCTTCTGGAAAAATATCGAAGCGCTTGCAGAGGGTAAAAAACGCGTCGCACTTTTCGGAAAAGCCCGGGCGGTCATAGACGCGCGCAAAGGCATCCAGCCGGCCAGCCGCATCCTCCGCGCATTTGCGGATCACCATACGCCGCCCCTGCCGCGTGAGGAACACGCGGCGCTCGCCTGTTTCCTTCAGCACCCGGTCCGCGAGCGTCGTAAAAGAACACACGCGCACATCCAGCAGCCCGCCGAGGCTTCGGCAAAGCGCGCGCTCCGTTTCAAAGGTGAACTGCTCGGGCACGATATAATATGCCCGCTCTCCCGACTTGGCGAGGGCGGCTGCGTATTCTCTCAAATATCGGCTTTTTCCGGCGCCGGCACGGCCGACGACGAACGTGACGGCCGCGGGCATCAGAACACCTCTTTGTGGAGCGAACGGTACGTCATGCGTCCGTTGAGCTTGACGCTTTCAAAAAGCGTCAGGCCAAAGACCGTCATCGAAGCGTTGGGGGAAAGGGCTTTCATCTCGGCATCCACCAGCTCGTCATGCTCCACGCTGCGCCCGAGGGTGATGTGGGGCACAAAGCGTTTCATTTCCCGGGAAAAGCCGTTGTCGTACAGCGCGCTTTCAAGGGATTCATGCAGCGCGTTCAGCTCGGAAAGTTCCCCCTTGACTTCGAGGACCGAGGTGCGCGCCCCGCCGCGCGCAAAGCTCATGTATTTACCCAGGTGCAGCGTGAAGGGACGTATGCCGCGCGCCGCTTCGTGCATGGCGGCGACGGCGCCCATCAAATCCTCGCTATCCCCGATAAAATGCAGCGTGAGATGACAGCCGTCCAGATCGACGAAGCGCCCGCAGCAGCTTTTGGCTTTCAGCTCCTTCTGGATGCGCGCGACTTCGGCCTTGAAGGAACGGGGCAGCTCGATGGCGATGAACAATCTCATGATTTCCTCCTGCATCGTTTGACTTATTATACCACGCCGCACCCGGCACAACATCCACAATCTGGCGGAGAGGAGAAAATGCGGTTTTTTTTCACGCGGCAAGCCGTTTTTTCAAAAAACCGAAGATCATCCGAAAGGGCGCTTTCTTAACAATGTTTTATCAACGGCAACCTGTAAAATATGCTATAATAAACCCAGAAATAAACAGTATGTATGAAATGCGGAGGTATACGGAATGGGCGCACCCGTGCTCGTGATCATGGCTGCCGGCATGGGCAGCCGCTACGGCGGACTCAAGCAAATCGATCCCGTCGACCCATACGGCAACATCATCATCGACTTCTCCATCTACGATGCGCTGCGCGCGGGATTCGGAGAAATCGTGTTCCTGATCAAACATGAGATAGAAGCGGAGTTTCGCGAAACGGTCGGCAATCGCATCGCCGCGCGCGCGAAGGTCAGCTACGCCTTTCAGGAGATAAATCAAATCCCGGCGGGCGTCGTTTTGCCTGAGGGGCGCACGAAGCCGCTGGGAACCACGCACGCGGTTCTTTGCGCGCGCGAGGCCGTGAACGGGCGGCCGTTTGCCGTCATCAATGCGGATGATTATTACGGCGCGGAGGCGTTCGATATCCTGTACCGCTTTTTGAGCGGACAACAGGGCAAAAACCGGCACGCGGCGGTGGGATACAGGGTGGAAAATACGCTGACCGACAACGGCAGCGTAACGCGCGGCGTTTGTGAGGTGAACGGCGAGGGATACCTGAGCGATATCGTGGAGCGCATGAAAATCATCAAAACCCCGGATGGCGCAGCCTATATCGCGGAGGACGGAACACAGGTTTCCATCCCGCTGGGCACGACGGTTTCGATGAACTGCTGGGCGTTCAACGAAGGCATCTTCGACCTGTTTCAAAGGCGGTTCGAACGCGACCTTGCCGCGGGTCTTTTGAAGAACCCGCTCAAATACGAGGATCTGCTGCCCATGGCCGTATGCGAGGCGCTCGGCGACCGGGACACGAGCGTGCAGGTCATCCCCACGCGGGAAAGCTGGTTCGGCGTGACCTATCGGGAGGATATGCCTTTGGTGAAGGAAAGCTTTGTTGCGCTCAAGCGCAGCGGTCTGTATCCCGAACGGCTTTGGGATTGAAGCGCGATACGCCAAGCGTGAAGCGCGGCGTACCGCCGATTCAAATCGACCGGATGAAAGGAGAGCAGGATGGAAACAGTATCCGTGCCAAGACGTGAACCCCTCAACCCGGGGCAGAGAAGAAAGCGGACGAGGAGAATCCTTTTAGCGTTGGCGATTCTGCTTTTCGGCACCGCGCTGATCTGGATTGGCGGCAGCTACGCGCTTAAGTATTATATCCGGCCGCGCACCGCGCAAAAGGAAGCGTACGTTCTCGCGCAGCAAGCCGTCGAGCGGGGCGACACGGTCGCCGCCATTCAGGCGTTCTCGCACGCGGGCGCGCACGAGGCGCTCGGCAGCTTTTTCCTTTCGCCGCGCGGCGGCGTCGGCGCGTTTCGGGATGCGGACGAACGGCGTTATGCGCTTTCGCTCGAACTGCTTCAAAGCGCGTCCGTCGGGGATATCGTCTATTGGGGGCAGTATGAGCAGGATAACGATTTCCTGAACGGGCGCGAGGCGCTCGCATGGCGCGTCGTCGCCAAGGACGGGGATATCTGCACGCTCATCACGCTTTACGGTATCGACTGCATGGCGTATGAGGATGCCTATCTGCCCGCGGTCTGGGCGAGCAGTACGCTGCGGGAGTGGCTGAATCACAGCTTTTACAACGGGGCGTTTTTGGAGACGGAAAAAGCGCTGGTTCGGCAGCGCAGGAATGCGGACGCGGCAAGCCCCGTTTATGGAACGCCGGGCGGCGTTGACACGAACGATTGGGCGTATGTGCCCAGCATCGACGAGGCGCTCGCCTGGTTTGCGGACGATGCCGACAGGGTGGCGCAAAGCACCGCTTACGCAAAGGCGTGGGGCGCGAATTATCGGGAGGAATCCTGCTGGTGGTGGCTGCGCAGTCCCGGTGAGAACGCATACCGAAAAGCCATCGTCCACAACGACGGCTCGATCTATTATCCGGGCTATACCGTGACGCTCTCATCAACCGCAACGGTGCGTCCCGTCATCAACATCGACCTTGCGAGACTGAGCAGGGGCTGAACCTGCGCGCAAACCATGGAGGGAAGCTTTTTGAAAACCATCCTGTGCTACGGCGATTCGCTCACCTGGGGGTACGCCCCCGTGTCGGGCGTCCGCTATCCGAAGGACATCCGCTGGACGGGCGTACTCGCGCGCGGCCTCGGTCCGGATTTTGCGGTCATCGAGGAAGGCCTGTCCGGACGCACAACCGTTTTTGACGTTTTTTACAACCCGAATCTGAACGGTGAGGACCATCTTGAGGCGGAGCTTTTGACCCACGCGCCGCTTGACCTTGTGATCCTTTTGCTCGGCACGAACGACCTGCAGCTCGGGCGGACCGCATGGGAGGCTTCCCGCGGGGCGGGGCGGCTCGCTTCCATCGTAAAAAGCAACGCAGCCTGCTTCTCCGCCGGGGTAGCGAAGGTGCTGCTTGTCGCGCCGCCGCACCTTGGCGCGAACCTCGCGCAGGTCGATTGCTCGCCGATGGCGGAAACCGGGCGCGCGGAGTCGCTGAAATTCGCGCCTTTTTATTCGCTCGCCGCCAAAAGGAACGATTGTTATTATCTCGATGCCGGCGCAGTGGCCGAGCCATCCCCGCTGGATGCGGTGCATTTTGACGAAACCGGCCACCGCCTGATGGGCGAGGCTGTCGCAAAGAAAGTGAGGAGCATACTCAAATGATCGACCAACTTGCCGCTCTGGACGCCGCGCTTGCCGCGCGCGTGCAGGAAAAAAAGCTGCCGGGCGTTTCCGTCTCGATCCGCGGGCGGGACGGCGTCCTTTTTGAAAAGGGCTACGGCTTTGCGGATGTTGAGGCCGCGCGCGCCATCGACGAGCATACGGTGATGGGCATCGCCTCCATGAGCAAATCCATGACCACGCTCGCGCTTGCCATCCTTGAGGCGGAGGGCGCATTCAGCTTTGACGATCCGGTCGTGAAATACTTTCCGAACTTCCGCGTGCCCGGCAACCCGCCTGAGGATGTGACCTGCCGGCACCTCGCGATGCATACCACGGGCATACCGCCCATGGAACCGCTGGAGTGGTCCATCGTGATGAACACCCCTCCCGAGCGGGAAAGCAAGTGGCGGGAGGAACTCATGCGCTCCTCGCCCAATCAAATGGACACCATCGACCAGATCATCGATTATGTCGCGCAGGGGCGTTATCCCACGCTCGGACAGGCGGGGGAGCAGATGAGCTACTCGAACGAGGGCTATGCGATCCTTTCTTATATTGTGGATCAGGCATCCGGCACGACGCTTGAGGAATTTTTGAAGCGGCGCGTGTTCGAGCCGATCGGCATGACGCGCAGCGTGCTCGACCTCGACGGAAGCGAAGCGCGGCAAATCGCCGCCGACGGGAACATCACGCGCCTGTACGGCGCGGACGACGGCGGAAACCTCACCGTGGACGATTGCTGGTCCGTGCTGCCGCCCTTCCGCGGATGCGCGTGCGTGAAGAGCACCGCGCACGATATGGCGCGCTATTACCAGTGCCTTGCGGATTGGGGCAAAATCGACGGCGTGCAGGCCATTCCCGAAAAAGCCGTTGATATCCTCATCGGCGCGGGATTCCCCGTCGGTGAGAAGGCGTTTTACTGCTATGGACTCAACAAGCGCGTCAGGCACGGCTATGTCATCTGCGAACACGCGGGCGGACTGCACGGCGTTTCCACATTCGGCGGGCTGCTGCTCGGCGAGGGGTACGGCTTCAGCGCCCTGTGCAACAAAGGCGATGAGGATACGGACGACCTGTGCTGGATGATGTACAACCATGTCATGGGGCGCCCGCTCGATGAGGAACACCGTTGGCTGCACCCCGTGCCTTATGCCTTTTCGGAGCCGGAAACCATCGTCGGCGGCTATATCTGCCACGAGGGGATGCCGGTCACGGTGGATATCGAACTGCGGGAGGGCAAGCTCGTCTCCCTCAGTCAGGAAGGCATCGGGGAAATGGTCTACTGCGGCGGAACGTGGTTCACCATCTGGCGCGAGGGCAAATACAGCGGCCGCGTGCGCTTCCTCGTGCGGGACGGCAAGGCCTGGGGCGCGATGTTCTACACCCGCGTGTACGCGCGAATCGAAGAATAACAAAACCGGGGCGGCCGCGTTGGCCGCCCCTTATATTTCCGCCGCAGCGGTCGTTCCTGATTGTCAATTGTCAATGGTCAATTGCCTTGCCCCGATGGCTTCGTATTCGCGCAGATACGTCCGCCCGTCGAGGTCGGACGGCATCTGAAGCACGCAGGGACCGAGCGACAGGCAGATCAGCGGCGCTTCGGGCGCGCAGTTGCGCTTGTATTGCTGAGCGAAGAACCGGCGCAGGAAAATGCCCAGCACGCGGTAGATCTCCTCCTTGGGATCATCGAACCGCGCGCAGGCTTCCTCGAAGATCTTTCTGGGGCGCAGACCTTTCATGAACTGCCAGATGAAAAAATCGTGCAGCTCGTACGCGCCCACAAGCTCCTCCGTTTTTTGCGCGATCGTGCCGTCCGCGGAAGGCAGCAGCTCCGGGCTGACGGGGGTTGCAAGGATATCCTCCAGCGTTTCGGCCGCTTCCGGAAAACGGACGCAGGCTTCCCGCACGACGCGGCGGATGACGGTTTTCGGGATGGAAGCGTTCACGCCGTACTGCGCGAGATGGTCGCCGCCAAAGGTCGTCCAGCCGAGCGCGGCCTCGGACAGGTCGCCCGTGCCGACATCCAGCAGGTTCGCGCCGTTGGCGATATCCAGAAGGATCTTCGTCCTCTCCCGCGCCTGTGCGTTTTCAAACACGGTGTCGTGCGTGTTTTCATCATGCCCGATGTCCGCGAAATGCTGCCTGCACGCAGGCACAACGCTGATTTCACGGTAGGTGCAGCCGAGCGCTTTTACGAGCGCTTCCGCGTTGCCGTGGGTTCTTCCCGTCGTGCCGAAGCCCGGCATCGAAAGGCCGAGGATGTCCGTGCGCGGCCTACCCAGCCTGTCCATCGCGGCGCAGCAGGCAAGCAGGGTCAGCGCGCTGTCCAATCCGCCCGAAACGCCCACGACACAGCCGCGCACGCCGATGTGGGTGATCCGCCGCACCAGCGCCGCCGCCTGCAAATCGAGGATGCGCCTTGCCTGCTCATGCGCGGGCGCGGGGTTATCCGAAAGGTACATTCCTTCATCCGGCGCTTCCGAGTACGGCTCAAAGGAAGAAAGCCTGTCCGTCTGAACGTCCGCATAAACGAAGGGTTCCGCCTCAAGCGGTTCCGACACGGCGAGGATCTCGCCCTGCGCGGCAATGGCGCAAAGCCCGTCGAACACGAAAGACGTGGTGCTTTCCCCGCCGCCGGGGGATGCATAGGCGACGGCCATGCCCGTCCTTGCCGTAAACGCGCAGAGCGCGTCCTTTGTTTCGTGGTAGCTTTTGGCAGTCGCGTTGAGCGCGCTTGAGATGAGCATCACATAGCCTTCGCGCGGCTCGTGACCCGCGCGGAACAGCTCGTTGCCAAAGCCAGCCGCAAGTTTGGAAACAGGCGTAAGCGGCTGGCGGGCGGGGGCGGTTCTGTCCATCGCGGGGATGAAGCCGAAGGGGTTTTCCCCGCTTGAGGAGGGAATGATCGCGATGACGCGCGCGCCGCGGATCAGGGCGATACAGCTTCTCGGCATACCGCCGATCATATAAGGAAGACCCACCGCCGAGGTCACGCCGCACTGGCGCGTGGCTTCGCATACGCGCGTGAGCGCCGCCTTTGCGGCCTCCAGCACGATCTCGCTTTTCAGCAGGGAGCCGAGCGTTGCGCCCGTGAGGCAAAGCTCCGGCAGGGTGAGATAGTCCGCGCCGATTTCCTCCGCCTTGCGGATCATGCGGATCACGGCTTCCGCATTTGCCGCCGGATCGCCCAGCGCGATTGCGGGTGACGCCGCAGCGATGCGGATGGGCGTCGCATATCCCATTGCCAGCATGGTGTTTCCCATATGATAACCTCCGTACGGTTCGATACTTGAGATTATAGAGCTTTTTTTCGTTCAAGGGAATGGAAAATTGATAATGAACAATAGAAAATTGATCAATAACAATCAGGAACG
>CAZJYV010000017.1:16497-18355 GCA_964550295.1 uncultured Clostridium sp.
GCCCAATGTGGCCGCCCTTGCCGATGGTCGGGATGGATGCGATTGTAGGGGTCGATCCTGTATCGGCCCGCATCATTTTGTGACGCGCCACGGTGACGGTGACGCGGGTGCTCTGCTTGCATGATTTTTCCATTTCCTGAGATTCGCAGGCATTCGACAGGTTCAAACGCATCGCTTCGACAACGTATTCAAGGCGGACAAGCTATAATGAAGGCCATTTCATTGGAAGGGGACAGTTCGCCTTGGAAACCTCGAGTGCAGTTCGCGAAAAAACCGTCTTTTCAGCGTCCGCGCTCCGTGCGGCGCCGATGAAAGCCATGCGTGTGGGCGCGGGCTTCATCTGCGGCGCGGCGGGCATTCTCGGGTTCTCGCCTCTGGCGCTGCCGGTCGTCGTCGCGGCGTGGCTGTGCCTGGACGACGCCTGCTTCGTGCTCGTCGGCGCGCTGCTGGGCGCGCTCGTGTCGGAAAGTTACGCATCCTTTTCGGCATGTGCGCTCTTTGGAGGCATTGAGCTTCTGCTTTCTCTCTGGCGAACGCCGAGGGGACGCAACGCCGCGCTCGTGCGCGCGCTGATCGTCATGACCCTCGCGCAGGCGGCGCTGTTACCCTTTATATATCCGATCTGGGGCGATGCGTTCCTCCTCGGGCTGGGATGCCTGCTCCTGTCGCCGGCGGCGGCCGCGGTCATCGCGCGCGGCATGCGCGCGCTCGCCGGCTATATGGGGGCAAAGCGTCTTTCCCGTGCGGATGCACTGACCCTCCTGATCCTCCTCGCGCTCCTGGTCGGGGCGCAGCTTTTCGCCTCCCCGGTATCCGCGGCTGCCGGACTCGTCGTCATGTTCGTATCGGCAATCGCGGTGTGCCGGGAACGGGCAGGCGCGGCCGGTGCGCTGAAGAAAACCCGCCGCAACCTCATGGACGCCGCAGGCGTCGCAAAGGGCATCGCCCAATATATAGGAGGCAGCTCCGGCGGGGAAACGCTTGCGCAAAGCCAGCTTGCGGGCATCGGGGGCGCCATGGAAAAGCTCGCCGCAGAATCCGACGCATTGATGCGGTGCCGGATTCTTCTGCGTACGGGAACGGCGGGCATTCCCATGAAAGGCAGCGCCCTCACAGGGGACGCGATGGCCATACGGCGCGCGGGGGATACGGCGATCTTCATCCTGAGCGACGGCATGGGAACGGGGGAAACGGCGCACCGCGAAAGTTCCACGGCGGCGGCGCTGCTGGCGGACATGCTGTGTGTAGGCTACGGGGATGAGGAAGCGCAGTCCGGCGTAAACGACCTGATGATGCTTTCCGATGAGGAAACCTACGCCACGCTCGACGCTGCGCTCATCGACCTGATGACGGGCGAGCTGCGCGTGTTGAAGTTCGGCGCGCCTCCTTCTTATATCCTGCGCGACGGGCGCGTGCGCCTTATCGAAAGTCCGGCCCTGCCGGCGGGCATCCTGCCCGAAGCGCGTGCGGGCGTCAGCTGCGCGCAGCTCAGGCGGGGGGACGCCTTCATCATGATGACGGACGGTCTGATGGATGCGCTGGGCATGGAGCTTGTGGCGGCTATCGTGGAACGGATCGGCGGCGCGAACACCGTGCAGGACGCGGCGGACGCGCTCATCGAATGCGCCGTGGAGCGCGGCTATGCGGATGATATGAGCGTGCTCGTCCTGCGCGTGGAGGGCGCGCCGGCGTGGCTCAGGGAGCGCCCGACGGAACGGCCTGCCCAAGCGAGCGCATCCTAAATCGAATGACCCGCAGGCGGGTGACACACAGCATCGGGGACAGTAGGGGCGGCCCCATGTGGCCGCTCGGTTTATTCGGCAAAAGGCACCGTCACCCGAGATCGCAAAGGCGCGTG
>CAZJYV010000018.1:0-3190 GCA_964550295.1 uncultured Clostridium sp.
GTCAGCCCGGTATAGTTGATGAAAACGTAGGAAAGGTTGCGGAAGTTTTGGAAATCCGCAAGAGTGGTGATCGCGCAAGGCTGGTCATAGGCCCTATCTTCCCCAACGAGGTAATAAACCTTGCCGTCTTCCGTCCTGTTCCAATCAACGTTATCGCAGAACGTGTTGACCTGAAGCGGCGCGTTCGCGAAAATTCCCAGATTCTCGATGCCGTCCAGCTCGCTTCGCATGATGTCGCCGGAAGGTTTGCCCAGATAATCCCGCACGAGCTGCTCCACCACAGGGTCGATCCAGCTGATCACGCCGTCCTCCACGGGTTCGGCGGCGGCAATTGCCTGATCGAGCAGGGGCTGAAAAGTTTGCGTATCGCCCGTGTTTTCAAGCGCGCCTCGCAGGGTGTCGATATACCCTTCCTCATTGTCGCGCATGATCCGCATGAAGTCGATCCAAACCTCGCTGTGCGTTGCGTCCATGCCAAGGGATGCCTCAAACGCCTGATAGGCAGCATCTCGTTCGCCCTGCATGTAGAGCGCGAGCGCCTTGTGATAGAGCGTCTCCCATGTTTCCGGCTCAACCGTCGGCTCCGCGGCAGGCGGAACGGTCGGTGATACCTGCGCGGCTTGAAGCGTGGACGCAGGTGTGGGTTGACCCTGTCCGGAAGGCGCCAAACAGCCCGCGAGGTTTGCCGCGAATAAAGCGCACAACGCGAAGGTCAGCACTTTTTTCATAGAACCTCCTTTATACATATAAAAGACTCGGCTCAATAGTAAAGTATATCAAAACATTTCATATGAATGGTGTGCATGCTGCACACAATGCGATTCAGCGGTAGATGATCTCAAACTGCGCCGTATTCCGGATCGCTTCCCCGGCCTGGCGCATATCCTCGCTTAATGTCAGCGTTTTTATGGATGTGCACTTCATAAGGGGCGCCAGGTCAAGCCAGCGCATATTGGCAAGCGTCAACTCAGATAACTGAGGCAGTTCTTCGATGCCTGAAAGCGAATCCAGATCCATGTCCTCCAGAATCAGAACCTCCAATCCTTGGATGGTCCTGAGCTGCGCAATCGAGGAAAGGCTGCCCCCGATGAGCTTCAACTCCCTGATGCTCTTGCCCTTCAGGAAAGGCAGGTACAGCTCCGTATCGATGCTGATCATGTGGATGAAGTTAAAATCGCCCAAAGACGCGAGCACGGAATAATCCTGTGCGCCGCAATCCGCAAGGACGAGTTCATGCAGGTTTGCGCATCCGGCAAGGGGAGAAAGATCCAAAACGTCAGGGCAGCCGTTCAGACAAAATTGTTTGAGATTGCTCATGTTTTTCACAACCGAAAGATCCGTGACAGGGCAGTTGAAAATGCCGAGATCCTGCAACCCGCTGAGCGAGGAGAGAACGGAAAGATCCGTGATGTTTTGATTGCCGATATACAACTGCCGAAGATTTTTCAAAGCGGCAAGATCCTTGAGCGATGTGATCTCCCCCGCCTTCGCTTTGATTTCTCCGGAATCAACCTGGCTGCGAAGCTGATTGAACGTATCCAGAGAGGATGCGACCTGGTCGCCGTATAGATAAATTCCTTCCACCCGGTCGAGTTCTTCCAAAGAAATGGGATCATCCGCCGTTTTGTCAAGCTGCAGGCGAACTGCCTTCTCGACGGGCGGCTCTGAAAATAAGGTGCCGGCGCGATAGAAGACAGCCGGAAAGCGAATATCCGTAAAGCGCCCAAGCGCAAAGCCGCCCGTGAGCACAACGAAAAAGGATAAGGCCAGCGCAGTTGCGCGGATTGCTTTTTTTTGGAAATGTCCGTCCGCCCGCACAAGCGCGTGATGAAGCTGCACGGCGTTTGCATATCGTTTTTCCGGCGCGAAAGATGTGCAGCGGCGGATAACCCGCAACAGGCGTGAACGGCCTGCCTTCGCTTTTTTTATGTCGGTACTGCCCGTAAGAAGCCAATAGAGCACGACGCCGAGGGAATAGAGATCCGAGCGGCAGTCCGTCTGCGCATAGCCGTACTGTTCGGGCGGCGCAAACGCGCGCGTTCCCATGCAGACGGTATCCGTCTGCGCGTCTTCGTCATAAGCGCGCGCAATGCCGAAATCGATCAGGGCGACATCCCCTTTTTCATTGATGATGATGTTCTGAGGCTTGATATCGCGGTGGATCACAGGAGGCTTTTGCCCGTGCAGATAGCGCAGCAGCTCGCAAAGCCTGCTTCCGATATCGATCACTTCGTTTTGCGCAAGAGGAACCTCCCTTTTATCGAGCGGTTCACCGCGCATGTATTCCCGAACCACCACACGCATTTCGTCATCTTCGTAAGCACCCGCGAACGCCGGCAGGCCTTCGTGCCTTACGCCGCGAAGAAGCGCGCTTTCCCCGACATCGGCATACGGCCCTGATTTCGGATAACACTTGGCAACAAAAAGTAAGCCGTCCTTGTTGCGAACCAGGAGCGTTTCCCCCTGTGCGTTATGCGCAAGGCATTCGATCAGTTCATAATCGGCGAGAAACCCTTCCGGATAGCGCCCTTTTTCATAACCGCTGAGGAATTCCTTGATTGAAAGCACCGTCATGCTCATTCTCCTCCAAGCAGGTCGAGCCCCAAATCGAGAAGCAGGGTCTGTGTTTCCATGATATCCGCACCACGGCCGATGCAGTAGAGGATCGCGGCATCCCGCTTAATTTTCGGATAAAGCAGGCTCTTGCACGCAATCCGCAGCATGTCCTGTGTTCCATCGACATCCATGCCAAAGCCGAAAGCAAGCTGAATCACCTTGTCGCGAGAGGGTTTGCGTGTGCCGTTAAACAGCTGATGGCCGTACGTGCGCTCAATCGCGGAGCGCCTGATGATATGCTCCTGCGTTTGCTCCGACGCCCGAGAAAGCTCCGCGATATACGTGCAAAAGTTCGGAACCTGCATCGCCTCTTCGTTTTTACCAAAAAAGTCCCGGAAGTTGTGTGTTTTTAACAACCGCCGGAGCAATGTGCTTGTGCTTTTTGATGTTTGCTGCATGCCCTCACCCGTATTTGCGTTCCCGTGGGAACGGCTCGCTGTGACTTGATTTTGCGTCCTTTCCATAATAATCCATTTGTCGTTATTTGGCTATCCCATTATAAGAACAGCGCGGCGCAAATGCGCCGCGCCGATATTCGCATAGGACTCGCCTATGTTGCCGTTTTCGGAAAATG
>CAZJYV010000018.1:3290-18084 GCA_964550295.1 uncultured Clostridium sp.
TCAGAACCACACTTTCACCCTGCACGGATATGGCGATGTTGCGGGTTGCCGCAGCCTCCTCCAGTGCCTGCGCGGCTTCCTGTGCAAGCGCCTTAAGGTCAACCTCCTCGCTCGGAAGTTGCGCCCCCTCGTCAAGCTGTGAAAGGCGGATGATGTCGTCAATCAGCGTCACAAGCCGGCCGGACTCCGCGCGGATCCGCTTGCCGAAGCGGGGCAGATCCTCGCTTTTTACAAGCCCGTTTTCGATCAGCTCCGCCGTACCCATGATCGAATGCAGCGGCGTTTTCAGTTCATGCGATACGTTTGCCGAAAACTCCCTGCGCCTTTGCTCTGCGTTAGCCTTCTCCGTGATGTCGAAAGCGAGGATCGCAATCCCCTCCGCTTTTCCTTCGGAAAAAACAGGGCTGGCGTTCACCTGATATAACCCCTCGGCAAGCGGCATGAGCCGCTCTGCATGCAACCCCTGCCTTGCTTCCCCGATCAGCTCCTGCATTGCGAAGCTTCGGTCAACCATAAGCATGTCGCTGCCTATGCTGTCCTCCCGCACGCCGAACAGCCTTGCGGCCGCCGGGTTTATACCGACGATCCGGTTATAGCCGTTAAGCAGGATCAGCCCCTCGTTCATGCTTGCGGTGATCGCTGCAAATTCCTCCTGCTGCCAGCGCAGTTCGTTCATCTGACTTTTAATCTGCCTTCTCTGATGCTCAATTCTCGTAAGCAACGGAGAAAGTTCTTCGTACGCGTCGTTTTCAAGCGGATTTTCCAAATCAAGTGTGTTCAAAGGCTTCACGGCGCGCAGAGCCAGTCTGCGTGCAAGAACGCCGGATAAGATAAGCGCGAGCGCCAGAACAACGATAAACGGCTGCATCACACCGACGATCAGCGACCAAATCGTATCCTGCGTGATGGCGACACGAATCACGCTGCCGTCGGTCAGACGCTGCGCCCGATAGATCGTTTTTTTTGCGAGAGTAGCGGATATGCGTTCGCTTTCTCCAAAACCGCGTGCGAGTGCCTGCTGAATTTCGGGCCGCGCGCCGTGGTTTTCCATCGTTGCCGCGTCCGTCTCACTGTCGCAAAGCACGGTTCCGTCGGCGGCGACCCAGGTGAGCCGCGCATCTTTTGTATCGAGGTTTTTAAAATAAACCATGCCTTCGTTCTCAACGCCCTGCGCCGCAAGGGCAACCAGCGACACAAGATTCGCTTTCTGCTCAGAGACGAAATACGCATACATCACGCCGAGAATGATCATCAGGCACGCGAACAAAACTGTAAAAGCTACTAGGAAAATGGAGCGAAAGATCCTTTTTGTCATACGCCGCTCTCTTCCATTCTATAGCCCACGCCGCGCACCGTTTCAATCTGAGCCCCTTCCGTACCGAGCTTCTGCCGGAGGGTGCGGATATGCACATCCACCGTCCGTGTTTCCCCCAAGTACTCGTCTCCCCAGACATCGAGCAGGAGCATGTCGCGCGTAAACGCCATGCCCGGACGGGACATGAAAAGTTTGAGCATCTCGAATTCCTTCAAAGTGAGCGCAACGCGCTCCCCTCTGACCGTTACGGAATGCCGGTCGAGATCCATTTCGATGTTTCCTGCGCATATGGAACGGCGGGCGATACTTGGCGAAGCGCGGCGCAGAACCGCGCGCACGCGGGAAACCATCTCCATCATACCGAAGGGCTTTACCAGATAATCGTCCGCCCCCAAGTCAAGGCTTGCGACTTTATCGTATTCTGCTCCTTTTGCGGTTGCCATCACGACGGGCAGTTCCCTTGTGGCGGGGTCGGACTTGAGCTTTTTGAGGATGGCAACGCCATCCTCGCCGGGCAGCATGACATCGAGCAGCACCAACTCCGGTAGTTTGCTGCCGAGCGCCGCGAAGAAAGCCGTTCCATCTGAAAAGCCTTCCGCCTCGAAGCCTGTCGAACGAAGCGTATAAACCTCCATTTCACGGATGCTCTCGTCATCCTCCACACAATAGATCATAATTCCGCTTCCCCCTTATGGATGCCGGTCACGGAAAACTCCACCCACTCGGCGATGTTCACCGCATGATCGCCGATTCTTTCGAAGTACTTGGCAATCATCAAAAGATCCAGCGCATATTCGCCATCCTGCGGGTTGGCGGCGATTTCCGCAATGAGAGAATCTTTAGCCTTGCAGAATAAGTCGTCCACCACGTCATCATACTCGACCACCTCGTGGGCAGCCTGCACATCCCGCTTGACATACGCCTCCACGCTTTCTGTCACCATTTTGATCGTTGCTTTTGCCATTTCACCGATCTGCGCAAAATTGCAGTATCTTCCGCGCAGATAGCCGATGATCTCGGCAATATCAGCAGCTTGGTCGCCGATGCGTTCCATATCGGTGATCATCTTGAGCGCGGCGGAAATCTGGCGGAGGTCGCGCGCGACGGGCTGCTGTTGAAGCAGCAGCCGCAGGCAGAGGGATTCGATCTCCCGCTCCTTGCGGTCGATCTCGGAGTCGAGCGGAATCACCAGCGCTGCAATCCCCGTGTCGCACTTCATCAACGCTTCCGCCGCCAGGGAAATAACCTCTTCGCAAAGCGCACCCATGGAAATCAGCTCATGATTCAGAAGAGCCAACTGTTCATCAAACCTGCTTCGCATTATCCGAACCTCCCTGTAATATAGTCTTCTGTCCGTTGGTCCCTCGGCTGTGTGAACAGCCGCTGCGTATCTCCGTATTCGATGAGTTTACCAAGAAGAAAAAACGCTGTCAGATCGGATATGCGCACGGCCTGCTGCATGTTGTGCGTTACGATAATAATAGTATATTGTTTTTTCAATTCCAGGGCAAGTTCCTCGATTTTCGAGGTAGATATCGGATCGAGCGCGCTTGTCGGCTCATCCATCAGAAGCACCTGCGGCTCCACCGCAAGCGCCCGCGCGATGCATAGCCTTTGCTGCTGCCCGCCCGAAAGACCAAGCGCGGATTTTTTAAGCCTGTCCTTCACCTCATCCCAGATGGCGGCATCCCGCAAGGCGCGCTCTACGGTATCGTCCAGCTTTGCCTTGTTGCGCATGCCGTGTGTACGCGGGCCATACGCCACGTTGTCGTAGACGGTCATCGGGAAGGGGTTCGGCTTCTGGAACACCATGCCGATTTCCTTACGAAGTCCCGTCACATCGAGGCTCGGTGAAAAAATATCCAAATCCCCGTACTTAACGGCGCCCGTCACGCGCACGCCGGGAATCAGATCATTCATGCGGTTGAGGGTTTTGATAAACGTCGACTTGCCGCACCCCGAAGGACCGATCAGCGCGGTGATCTGCCTTTGCGGAATTTCAATGTTGATGTTGTTCAGCGCCTGCACGCTGCCATACCACAGGTTCAGGTCGTTAACGGTCAAAATGTTCATTGTTCAATCCTCCTTCTGAGCCGCTTGCTCATATAGGCTGCTGCCACATTGATGATCAGGGTGAGCATCATCAGGATGGCCGCAATGGAAAACGCCACGTCAAACTCACCCTGTTCTTTGGCGTACACATACAACGCCACGGTGAGCGTCGCCCCCGCGCTGCCAAGCCCTTTGATAAAGCCGTTCATCGCGTGCGCGAAACCGGCCGTAAACAACAGCGCCGCGGACTCGCCCAATATCCTGCCCGCAGAAAGGATGCAGCCCGTGATGATCCCGTCGACCGAGCCGGGCAGAACGACTGTGCGGATGACGCGCCACTTGCCCGCGCCGAGGCCGAACGCCCCCTCGCGGTAACTCTGTGGTACGGTTTTGAGGCTTTCCTGCGTGGTGCGGATAATCGTCGGCAGGTTCATAATCACAAGCGTCAGCGCGCCCGCGAACAACGAGGTCTGCAACCCCAGAAATTGGCAGAATACCAGCATGCCAACGAGTCCATAGATGATTGAGGGAATACCGGAAAGCGTCTCCGATGCATATTCGATCACAGTGACCATGCGCTTGTTTTTCGCATACTCCGTCAGATAAATCGCAGCCCCCACGCCAAGCGGAAGCACGATGACGAGCGCCGCAAGCATGATGTAGAGCGTGTTCAGGATATCCGGCAGAATGCCGATGGTATCTGCGAGGTAGCTCGGACTTGTGGAAAGGAGCTGCCAGGTGATTCCGGGCAGGCCGCGGAACAAGATATACCCCATCAGCAGCGCCAGCAGCGCAAAGGTGATGAGCGTAAAGAGATTCATGAGTACGCGCATCAAGGCGCGAAATGTCCTTCTGTTTTTAGAAAGCGGTTGGATCGTCATCGTCTATTTTCCTCCTCCCCGTTTGAGCAACAGGGTAAGCAGCGCGTTGATGAGCATGATGAACAAATACAGCACCAGCGCGATAGAGAACAGCGCCTGCCTCTGCAAACCGTTTGAATAGGACATCTCGCTTGCAACGGCGGTTGTGAGAAACCGCACACTCTGGAAAAGCGAGGGCATATTCGCCACGTTACCCGCAACCATCATGACCGCCATCGCCTCGCCGATCGCACGCCCAACGCCCAGCACCACCGCCGCCGCAATGCCGCTTTTGGCTGCAGGCACAGATACGCGAAAAAATGTTTCCTCGCTCGTGGCGCCAAGGGCGAGGGATGCGTCCTCGTATTCCTTGGGTACAGCATCGAGCGCGGTTGCGGATACTTTGATGATCGAGGGTAGAATCATGATCGCAAGCACGATGATTGCGGCCAACAGGCTCGCCCCATCCGGTACGCCAAAGATGCTGCGAATCGCCGGAACGAGGATCAGCATGCCGGTCAGGCCGTACACAACCGAAGGAATGCCCGCGAGCATCCCCACTGCCGGCTCCATTACAGACCGTACGGATTTTGACGCTGCTTTTGATAGATAAACCGCCGTAAAAAAACCGATCGGCACGCCAAGCACGATCGCGCCCGCCGTTCCGTAGACCGAGGTAAGGATAAAGGGCAGTATCCCAAACGCGGGATCCTTTGCGGTGGATGCCCACTTTGTGCCGAACAGAAACTTGATCAGGCCGATTTCCCGAATAGCCGGAATGCCCGCGATAATCAAGTAAACGGTGATCACGAGTACACATCCGACCGCGATCAGGCCAACGATGAGAAAAACCGCGTGGATGAGCGCCTCAAGCGACCGTTTCGGATTACGTTTAACCAATTTTGCTTACCGCCTTTCAAAAGCGTACACGGCGGGCCATCCTTTTTGACAGCACCGCCGCATATTCGGTTTCGTGGATCAGTTGACAGGCACCGCGCCGGCGTTGGTGATGATTTGCGCCGCTTGCGCTGAGGTGATGTAGTCAAAGAACGCCTGTGCCGCCGGGGAGAGCGCCTCATCGGTGCGCGTCGCGACGACGAACGGACGCTGGATTACATAGGTTCCGTCCTGAACGGCGGCTTCGCTGGGAGCGACGCCGTTGACGGTCAGCGCTTTTACGGATTCCTTAACAGAAGCGAGCGACGCGTAACCGATGGCGTCCGGATTCTGAGAGACGGTCGTGATCACATCGCCCGTGGAGGTAAGTTCCTGCCTGTATACGCATGTATCCTTCGTGCCGGTGATGGTCTCAAACCCGTCGCGTGTGCCGCTGCCGGCTTCTCTGCCTATGACCACGATCTCCGCGTCGCTTCCGCCGACATCTTTCCAATTGGTGATTGCGCCGGTGTAGATTTGGGCGATCTGCTCAAGGCTCAGATCAACGACCGGATTGTTGGGGTTGACGACGATCGCGATGCCGTCGAGCGCGATGACGGTTTCGGTCAAGGTTGCCTTCTCCTCATCCTTGAGGGCACGGCTTGAAAGGCCGATGTCACAGCGGCCTTCGATCACCGCGGTGATGCCGCTGCCGGAGCCGGTGGGGTTATAGGTGAAGGTCACGCCGGAGTTCTCGTTTGTGAACGCTTCCCCCAGTGCGCCGATCACTTTTTCTATGGAGGTTGATCCGTCAGTCGCGACGGTGCCGGTCAGTTCGGATGCAGGGGGCGCGGGCGTCGCGGCGGGCTGCTGCCCACAGCCGGAAAACATGCCGAGGGCAAGTACGGCAATCAAAATCGCGCCAATCAGTTTTTTCATAGTCATTCTCCTTCATTTCTCTCTTTTTATCATTTACGTATTTTATATTAAATTGCGCAGGTTAAGTTCAAAAGGCTTACTCTGTTAAATCCATGTAAAATCACGTACGCACCATAGCAAAAGCCCGCCTGTCATCCTGACAAGCGGGCTTGCGGTTATCAGCCACCTAGTTCACTTCTAAACATTCCGGACGACTCCGGGTGTGGGGCGAGCAGTTACTGCGCTTCCTGCGAAACCATGATCAGAAGGCTGCCGTCGGCGAGCGAAACCGAAACGCTTACACCATCCGCGTTCTTCGCCGTATAGGAGAAGCCGCCCTCATAACTCGATTCGTAAGCGTCGTCAGCAAAATCATTCTTGACGGAATCCACATAATCTTCTGCGTCGTCCTGCGAG
This sequence comes from uncultured Clostridium sp., assembly GCA_964550295.1. GTDB lineage: Bacteria > Bacillota > Clostridia > Christensenellales > CAG-138 > Phil1. Next base: position 9,729 of record CAZJYV010000018.1, read on the forward strand.
ACTTCGTCAACCGTTATATACAGGTATCCTTCGCTTTGCATGACGTAGGAAACCGTCCCCTTTTTAAATTCGGGGATGAGCTTAGCAAGGTCGGAATCCGGCCATTCGGTGCCGCCCAGCGTCACTTCCTCGCCATCTTCCCCGGTAACCGTCATCGAATCGCCATCGATGTCCACATCGCCCGCGCCGGATTGCTCCAAGATGCCTTCCGTGATCTTTTCGGCGATTTTCTGCTTGATGTTGCAGCCCGCCAAGGCTACGAGCATGAGTAAGACCATCAGGATTGCGAATGCCTTTTTCATGTGATTTCATTGCTCCTTTATTTTGATTCTTATTATGTATCGTGAATTTTAACCTTCGGCTGAACCTCTGCTGCAGTTTACACCCGCAAGCTGGCGGTAATTGATGATCAATTCCGCCCTTGAATTCACGCCAAGCTTTCTGTAAACGCCGTTCATATGCGTGTTCACGGTTGAGTACTTCACTTTGAGTTGAACTGCCGATTCCTTGAGCGTATAGCCCTCCACCAGCAGCAGGCAAAGTTCCCGCTCGCGCGGCGTCAGTTTGTCGAGGCGCTCCAGCCTATCCTCCTGAACGATTGCGGGTTTGGCGGAAAAGGACGAAGGATCCACCGTTTTCTCCTCCGGAGTAGCCGAAGGGGCGGCCTGCGCCGGTTTGCGCATCGCCGGGTCAACCATGCGCCTGAGCCAGTTGAAGCGCGACATATGACGAACCTCCTCCGGATGATGTTGGCTTGGCGAGCCGCTCAGACGCAATCCGCGCCTGTGGCGGTGACGTACGGTTTACAGCTTGGTTCCGCAGCTGCCGCAGAATTTCGTGCCCGGCGGATTTTCCTCGCCGCAGCCCGGGCATTTACCCGAAGGGCGCTGGTTCATCGGCGCGCCGCACTGGTTGCAAAAGCGCACGCCCTGCGCATTATTTGCGCCGCATTGCGGGCAGACCGCCAGCGCAAGCGACGCCCCGCAGTTGTTGCAGAACTTTCCGCTGCCCGAAGGCTTGCCGCACACGGGGCATACCGTCGTTTTGCTCTCCAGCTTGCCTTTCCAGACGACGGCGGTTTGTGCAGCATCCTCGATGTTGCGGCGCATGGCATCAGCCCTCGCTTTGGCAACGAACACCTCCTGACGCGGAGCGCACTCGGTGCAAAGGCCTTCGTCCTCGTTATAACAGGCGTCGCATACCCATTTGCGGCAGCTGTGGCAGCGGTGAAAATGCTGCTGCGCTTCGTTTTTCGCGCGCTCGAAAGCGCCCTCATGTTCTTTCTGCCACTCCGGGCTCATGCCGTCAAACCGGTCGGACAGCACATTGCCGCCGCGTTCGAGCGAGTAACCGATGCCGCCAAGCCTTCCGCCAAGCAAGCTGCCGATTACGCCCGCGCCTTGCGCAAGACCGCGCAGCCCTTTTCCCTTTTTATATGTTTCCGACTCGATGAAGCTGCTTTTGTAGCCATCCTCGCATAAGTCGCAGTAAAAAGTGAACTGATAGCCCGCTTCCGTTGAATTATCTTCATAATTGCGCGTAAAAGACTGAAGCATTGATTGACCCCTTTACAGATTCGATTTGATTTTTTTGCCGCATGCCGTGCACTTGGTGTTCTCAAAAAACTGGTTCGCACCGCAGCGCGGATTGCTGCACTTGATCAGAAGCGATGCACCGCACCGCTCACACTTTTCCTGAACGAAGGTGTTTCCCCTGCAAGCCGGACACGCAGCATACAGCCGCCTCCCGCATTTTGCGCATACAGCCTGTCCCTTTGTGATCAAAGCCAAGCAGCTCGGACATTGATAGCCGAACGGGCTTTGGCTGCCGCATAAAGGGCAAAAGCGCGAGTCCCGCTCTATGAGTGCGCCGCAATGCATGCAAGGCTGTTTATAACTTGCCATGCTCTACTCCAGCCTTGCGCCGCATTCCCCGCAGAATCGGACGCCGGGAGTAATCGCCGCGCCGCAGGACGGGCATTGCGGGTTGACGCCGATTTTCGCGCCGCACTCCTGGCAAAACTTGACGCCGTCCGGATTCCGCAAGCCGCAGGACGGGCAGGTAAACTGCGCGTCCGACATCTGCTGCGCCTTTTCTTTCTGCGTTTTTTCTCCCTGTGCGGACGCAAGCTTCTCCTGCGCCAGCGCGCGGTTGTCGCGGATCAGCTTCAGCCTGCTTTCATGGTCTGGAAACTGTCCGGCGCTTCTTGCAAGCACCGCTTTGCCCAATTCCGCGTAAAGTGCGGTTTCCTGCTCCTGAAGATCGTTGATTTCCGTTTGTGCGTTCAGAATTTTGACATCCGGATCATCCTGCGGCATGAAACCCGAAAGGCCTTTCATCAGCCCGCTGAAGCCGCCGAAAATATCGTTTGCCATGAACAGTTTTCCTCCTTTGCACATTACCCACCGTATGCAGTACGATTAACAGTTTATACAAATTTCTGCAGCTTACAATTCACTAGTTCAAATGATTTTAACGAAAGGCATCTCATTAGTTCTATTTATATATTGGCAAAATGCCTTTAAATCTGCATGTTTTGCGGCCCGATATACTCCCGGAATGCCTGGCGCAGTTCTGCACGGCTGTTGATGCCGACCTTGCGATAGATGCTTGTGCAATAGGTGTTGACCGTCGGATATGCCAGTGAAAGGATGCCCGATATCTGGCGCATGGTGAAGCCCTGCAAAAGAAGCCTGCAAACCTCGACCTCTCTCCTGCTTAAGTTGTATTGCATGAAGAGATGAAGCTGCTCGTTATCCACCTCGGAGCGCTGCGAATCCTTCGCCCAGTCGCTTTCATAATGGTTTTGCCCTAAAATGGGAGAGGTCATGACGAATATCAGCATCACAGACGCGGAAACGATTGAGGTGGCGATAGACAGGCCGAAGGATTCCGTTTCGCTGATGAGTCTGCCAAGCGCGATCCCCGCCACACCGCCGCAAACGCCGATGAGCAGTATAGACAGGCGCACGTACTTGATGCTGTCATATTTTTTGCCCACGACGCCTATGATGTAATACATATTGATCATGCCCATCGTGTTGCCGATGCCAAGCAAAATGGCAAATGCCGCAGCAAAGCCGGCCGCTTGCGCGGCAAACGCGTTGCAAAAAAGACCCATCGCGACGCATGCGAAGGTTATATTCCCCTGCCAGAGAAATGCTTTTTTAGTATAATGATAAATCAGCAGGAACAGGGCGCAGCCGATCAGCCCGCCCATATAGTGCCATGTCATCAGGTGCGCTGCCGTGTCAATCTGCGCTCCGTTCAGGATGCCCTTGCCCGCGCCTTTGCATAGAACCACGAACGCACAATTGAAAAAGATCGTGAGGTAAACCCGTTTGTGCATAACGGGCGGCTGCGTTTTCTGCACCTGCGCATCATCCAGAACATCCTGCTTGCGGAAAAGCCACGTTGCCCCGACGGTCACAGCGAGCATGACGAAAGATATCGCCAGCTCAACGGTTTTGCGGGCGTTGTTCTCCAGAAACAACGCGAGCAATTGAATCAGCGCGTTGCTGCCGACTATCGCATAGAGCTTTTCCGTATTGTTCAGCGTGAAAACGAACGGCATCAGAATGCTGATATTCACGCATCCGACCGCCACGGAACTCACGATTGCAAGCACGAGTTTGAGCGTGTGATTTTCGACAAGAAAGAAGGCGCAGATCCCCGCGATCACCACAACAGCGAACGCACGAGAGAGGTTGACGAACCATTCCTTGCGGATGACGAACACAAAGGCGGCCGAGGAAAGCAAGTTGACCGCGTGCATAACGCCGCGGAACTGCACATCGATCACATCCCCGTTGAGCGGAGAAGCATTCCACCAAGTTGCAAACGCGATGACCCAGGCGTAATACACGACCCAGGCGATTATATAGGGCAGATGTCGTTTTCTTAAAAACCGATAATCGACTACGTTATTGATCGTATGATCTAAACCCGGTGCAGGCAATCGCTGCTCGGACTTTTGGCGGATCATCCGGTTCTTCCTCCTGCATTGAAACAACGGCAATTGAATCGCCGCTCAATCGGCTATCATCAGGGCAAGCAATGCAGTTATTATAACATAACAAGGGCGGGTTGCCTATCAATCGCATCATATAAGGGGGGAGGCGTCCGTTCGTCGCCGCCGCCGAAGCTTTCATGCCCGCCTGCGCATGCGCTGCCCGTCGCCCGCGGCGGTTCCCCCCTTTGGGCATATGCGTGCGCCGTACTTCGGCGTTGACGGCGAGAAACGGTTTTCGCCTCCCCCGCTTTTACTTTAATGCATTGTGTGTACGATAAAACAGCCTTAGGGGTTATTGTGCAGAAAAGGCTATCCGGCGTCGGATACGCGCGCAAATGGATGCTCCGCTATTGGCACACATTGGGGGAGATGTGCTTTCATCCGCTCAAATTACATTTTCGGATTAATCGACACAACCGTGCCGCAGCGCCGCGACTCCTCCGCCGCAAAACAGATGAGGTGGCTTTGGATGGAATCGCGTATGGAGCTTTTCACCGCGCCCTCCTCGCCCATCTCCATGCGCACGAACGCGTCGATGAGCGCGAAGTCGCCGCCCGCGTGCCCATCCGCCATGCCGCCCGGCGGGGGATTTTCCGTCGCGCGGACGGAGCCTGTGCGGAAGTTCGTCACCTCGATGGTTTCGTCGCTCATTTTGGCGCGCACTTCGCCGTGGGAACCCATGATATGGATCGTTCGCCCGTGGCGGTAATCCGTAAAGGCGGAAACCGTCATCGTCGCCGTGACGCCACCGTCAAACTCCAGAATGGTGGACTGATGATCCACAACATCGTTATCGCAGCGGTAGACGCAACGTCCGTATGGTCCCTCGCGCAGAGCCTTCAGCCTGCCCTCCCGGCTGAAATCGGATGTGATCACGTTGATGGGCCAGCCCGTATAGCCGGGTATCATATAAATGCGCGCGGCGTTGTACGGGCAGTCGGGCAAGGCGCAGTCGAGGCAGCGTTCCGCGCTGCCTGCGGGCGCATTTTCCGCCGTGAAGTGCTTCAGGCTGCCAAATGAGGCGACCTTTCGGCAATTCCTGCCGGTCAGATAGAGCAGGATATCCGCATCGTGGCAGGATTTAGCGAGGATCATCGGGCTGGTTTCATCCTCCCGGCGCCAGTTGCCGCGCACATAGCTGTGCGCCATGTGCCAGTAGCCGATGTTTTCGCAGTGAGAGATGGCGACCACATCCCCAATCTCCCCGCTGTCAACGATGGATTTGAGCGCGTTGAAAAAACGTGTATAGCGCAGCACATGGCAGACAACAGCGCGCCTGTTCGTACGAAGGGATGTCTCGTATATCCTCATGCATGCGGCGGCAGTTTTGGCAACGGGCTTTTCGAGCATCACATCCAAACCGCCTTCCATCGCGGCGCAGGCAGGCTCAATATGATGGTTGTCCTGTGTGGCGACGAGCGCCGCGTCCGCCTCGACACCGCATGCGAGCGCCTCCCGCCAATCGGAAAAGACGAACGCATCCGGCACGCCGTAGCGTGCGGCGAACGCCTTTCTTTTTTCCTCAATCGGATCCGCAACCGCAACGAACTGCAGTTTTTCCGGAAAAGCGAGCGCATACGGGGCGTACGCGTCCATACCGCGGCTTCCCGCGCCCAGGCAGATCATCCGAACGGGTTTCATATAGAGTTCCTTTCGTAAATAAAAAGATCTGTGCTATAACAGGATTCAGTTTACCACGCGCGCGTGAAAAATGAAAGAAAAGAGAGCCGGCTTTCCGGCCGGCTCCCATGAGATGCTGTTTGTGTTCAGATAAACAGGTTGACGTTGGATTCCTCCGCGTCCCCAAGATACGCGCCCACGCCGCCAAGCTCCACGCCGTCGATCAATTCCTCCGGCTTGATGCCCATGACGTCCATGCTCATGGTGCAGGCGACGATCTTGACGCCCTGCCGCATGGCCTTTTCGATCAGCGTTTCGAGGGAGTCCACGTTTTTGTCGTTCATGATCTTCTTCATCATGGCGGTACCCATGCCCCCCATGTTCATGCGGGAAAGGGACAGCTTCTTGCTCCCCCGGGGCAGCATTGCCCCAAACATGGATTCCATAAACGTCTTTCTCACGGGCTGCTTTTGCGCTTTGCGAAGGGCGGTCAGTCCCCAGAAGGTGAAGAACATGGTTACGGGCCTGCCCATGGCCGCCGCGCCGTTTGCGATGATGAAGCTTGCCAGCACCTTATCGAGGTCGCCCGAAAACACGATGATGGTCTTGCCGTCAGCGTCCTGCCTGATTGGCGCAGATACGGCTTCCGAACCTTTTTTCACCATCGCCACATAGTCGTTTCCCCGCCGCTCACTGGAAAGGAGCGTATTGCCCGTGCGGCGGCACCAGGCCCCGATGTCTTTTAAGAAACCGGGATCGGAGGCGGAAACCTCCATGACTTCGCCGTTTTGCATGTCCCGCATGGATTCAAACACCTTCATGATCGGGCCGGGGCACTGCATCCCGCTGCAATCCAGGCGCATGGCAACGGTCGGAATGGTTTCGGTTTGCACATGCCCGCTGTCGGATACCGGAAGAGCGGCGTTATCGCCTGCGGTCTCTTGCGCGTAGTGTGTCGATTGATAGAAACGGGTGCCGGCGGGATAGAGCAGTACATCGGTAAACCCGTGCTGCATGAGAATCCGCGCGGCATTATAGGAGCGCACGCCGATGGCGCAGAAGGTGATGATGCGCTTTCCCTTATCCAGCTCGCCAATCCGTTCGCGCAGCTGCCCCAGCGGAATGTGCTTTGCGTTGGGAAGCGAAAATGCCATAAGCTCGGCGTCCTCCCGAACATCCAGCAGTACCGCGTCGGGGTCTGTTTCGACCACATCCCAGCAAGAAAAGCGAACAAAACCCTTCAGCACGTTTTCCGCCACAAAGCCCGCCATATTGACCGGGTCCTTTGCCGAGGAATAGGGCGGCGCATAGGCAAGCTCCAGTTCCTTGAGTGCGGCAACACCGCCGCCAAGCCGGATGGTTGTGGCTATTACGTCGATGCGCTTATCCACGCCGTCCGCGCCCACGATCTGCGCACCGAATAGCTTCTGCCCATCCATGGAGAACAGGAGCTTGAGCGCCATGGGCACGGCACCGGGATAATAGCCGGCATGGGAATTTTGCGTGATGATCACGCTTTCGTAATCCTTCCCTTTCAGAAGCCCGCGCTGATGAAGCGTCTTTTCATTTGTACCGGTGGATGCGGCGGTCAGATCGAACACCTTTGCTACGGAGGTTCCCTGCGTACCGTTGTAGGTCTCGCTGCCGCCGCAGATGTTATCCGCAGCGATCCGCCCCTGCTTGTTGGCGGGCCCGGCCAGCGGGATCATAGTGCGCTCCTTTGCGATGAAGTCCTCCACTTCGATGACGTCGCCCACGGCATAGATGCTCCGATCGGAAGTACGCAGGAATTCGTCCACCACAACGCCGCCGCGTGCATTGACGGTGAGGCCTGCCACCTTGGCAAGTGCGCCGTTGGGCCGCACGCCGATGGATAGGATTACCAGTTCCGCGCACACGGTTTTGCCGCTTGCAAGGGTGATGGTTACGCCGTTTTCCGTATCGGAAAAGGAGGCAACGCCGTCGCCTAAGTGCAATGTCACACCGTTTTGCGTGAGGTTCTCGTGCAGCAGCTGTGCCATTTCGTAGTCCAGCGGAGCCATCACCTGATCGAGCATCTCGATTATGGAGACGGTGAGGCCCGCACGGTGCAGATTTTCCGCCATTTCAAGCCCGATGAACCCGCCGCCGATGACCGCAGCCGTCCGCATGCCTTTTTCCTGCACCAGCGCCCGGATCTCGTCCGTATCCGGCACCGTCCACAGCGTTTTGATGCGCGGGGAGTCGATGCCGGGGATGTTCGGACGCAGCGGCGAGGAGCCGGTGGCAAGTACCAGCGTATCGTAGCTTTCGTCGTATGTTCGGCCCGTCGGCAATTCCTTGACCATGACGGTCTTTTTTGCCCGATCGATAGTTAGCACTTCGTTTTGCACGCGCACGTCCACGTTGAATTTCTTCCGCATGGCTTCCGGCGTTTGCAGAAGAAGCGCATTCCGGGATTTGATCACGTCGCCCACATGATAGGGCAGCCCGCAGTTTGCGTAGGAGATGTACTCGCCGCGCTCCAACAGTACAATCTCCGCTGTTTCGTCCAACCGTCTTAAACGAGCAGCACAGCTTGCGCCGCCCGCCACGCCGCCAATGATGACCGTTTTATTCATGGCAATCCTCCTCGCATTTTCCCGCCGCACAGGAGCAGCATGCTCCGGGGGTCAACAGCGAGCCGAGCAGCCCGCCGATGATTCCACCGTACAGCGTCGAGACATACGGATTGGAGGTGATGGC
>CAZJYV010000019.1:0-4300 GCA_964550295.1 uncultured Clostridium sp.
GGGCGGCATGGCAGGACATTAAAGCAGGCAGTTATGTGCAGGGCGCGTCCACGATCACCCAGCAGCTCATCAAGTTGAGCCACCTCACCGGCGAAAAAACCATGTCGCGTAAGCTTGAGGAGGCCGTTCTCGCATATCAGATGGAGCAGAAATTCACCAAGGATGAAATCCTTGAAATGTATCTGAACTATGTTGATTTTGGCAGAGGCTACTATGGTGTTGAGGCGGCGGCGCGCGGCTATTTCGGCGTACACGCAAGCGACATGACACTTGCGCAGGGAGCAACGCTCGCAGGCATCCTGAAGTCCTCTGTGCGCTATTCCCCTCATATTGCCCCCGAAGCCTCGCGCGGCAGGAGAAACCTGATTATCGGTCTTATGTGCTCTTATGGCTATATCGATGAGGCAACGCGCGATGCAGCCATAGCGGAGCCGCTCACCATCGTAGCGGAGGCAGAACGAACGCGCGGTTATTATGTCAACGCCGCGTTGGAAGAAGCCGCTCTCCTGCTTGATTGCGACACGCAAACGCTGCTTTCGGCGGGTTACAGGATTTATACCTGCGCCGACTCGATGCTTCAGTCATACAGCGAGAATATGTTCCGAAACGGAGAACTATTTCCGGCGAAAGACTGCGAGGGCGCAATCGCTGTGGTGCGCGTTCACGATTCGTCAATCGCAGCGCTTGTCGGCGGGCGCAATGTGGATTCGCTGGCATCCTTCAATCGGGCAACGGATATCAGAAGGCAGCCGGGTTCCGTTATCAAACCTTTGATTGTGTATGGTCCGGCGCTGGAATATGGCGGTTATACCACAGCCTCCGCTTTGCTGGACGAGAGAACGGATTTCGCCGGGTATTCGCCCGGAAACTTTGCCGATCAATATTATGGATGGGTGACGATGCGGGAGGCCGTCAAGCGCTCGCTGAACGTTCCGGCGGTTAAAATCATGAACGGCATCGGCGTAGAGCAATGTAAAGCATTCGCTTCGCTGATGGGCGTTGAGTTCAAAGAGGAGGATAACAGTCTCACCCTGGCTTTGGGGGGCTTTGCCTACGGCGTGTCGCCTTTGCAAATGGCAGGGGCATACGCAGCGTTTTCGGCTGGCGGAACATACGAAGCGCCCTATTTTATTCGTTATATCACAGATGAGAGCGGCAACATCGTCTATTCACATTACAACGAGCGCGTTCGCGTGATGAGCGAACAGAATGCTTTCATCCTGACTTCCATGCTGCAGAGCGCCATCAGCGAAGGTACAGGAAAACGGCTGGGTAAGCTCAATCTCGGCCTTGCCGGAAAAACAGGCACAGTCGGGGAAGGGCAAGGAAACCGGGACGCATGGATGGCTGCATACAGTCCCGATTATTCGGCCTGCGTATGGATGGGCTACGATTCCTCCGCCGACGGCGCGCTGCCATCGGATTCGACGGGCGGCAATTATCCGGCCCTGATGCTCGCCCAAGTTTACACATATCTTTATCCGGACCTTCAGCCTCGTACGTTCAATATCCCTGACGGTATCGTTGAAATCAAATTGGACGGTCACACGATGGAATCGAGTCACGCCGCTGTGCTCGCCAATGCGTTTACGCCAACGTCGAGCGTGATTCGGGAAATATTTGTTGAAGGAACCCAACCGGCGGTCAGCACTTCCTATTGGGCGATTCCTGCCGCACCAAGGAGCTTCAGCGTCGTGCTTTCCGCCGACGGTTTACCGCAGGTCGGCTTCACTGCAGTGGAGGAAACGACGATTTATAAGCTTTACCGCATTTCGCAGGACGGCGTAACACAGCTGATCAAGCAATCGCGGGGCAAAAGCGGCCGCGTTATCTATGAAGACGAATCGGCGACCTTTGGAATGTTTTCTTACTATGTCGTTCCGGAACATCCGGAACTCGAAATCAACGGGAGGAAGGTTACGGGTCCAACCTCAGCAAGCATTTCGATCACCGTATTTCGTTTTGACCAATTCCTCCCATCGTTGACCCCCGACTTGGAAATCGAGGATTCCGAGCTGGATGACGGGGCTGCATAACAGAACAATATAAATGCTTGACTGTTTACCTGCCGTTCGCTAAAATTATGAAGAAACGCTAGTTTGAAAGCAGGTAAAACGATGGAACTTTCAAGCATTGCACTGGAAATGCAGCCACGATCCATAGCTTCCCGCGATTGGGTCTTTCAGGTTTTGAGAACGGCGATCATCCGTGGCGTTCTGCCGGGGGATATGCCTCTCCGTCAGGATGAAATATCAGCAATTCTGAGCGTCAGCCATATTCCTGTGCGAGAGGCGTTCCGCCAGCTTGAAGCGCAGGGGCTCGTTCGCATTTATCCGAACAGAGGCGCGGTTGTGACAAAACTTTCGCGCCATGAAATGGAAAACGTCATGGATACGCGCATCATGCTCGAAGTGGGAACATTGGATTCCGCTGTCGGCTTAATCACCGAATCGGATATCGAAAAAGCGGAGTATTACCTTGACGCGTTTGAGAGCGAGATGGAAACCAAAAATTTTGACGATCTGAATTTGAAGCTTCATTTTGCCTTGTACGCGCCTTCCGACAACCAGATCGCCCTTTCCATGATCGACCAGCTCCACGCGAACGTAGATCGTTACCTGCATCCTTTCTACACATTAAAGGAGATGGACCGCATCAAATCCATCGCCGAGCATAGAGCTATCATCGAGGCCTGTAAAAACCATGAAGCCGTGCTTGCAAGCGCGATTCTGCGCACCCATCTTGAAAAAACCAAAGTGGAGTTGCTGAACTCTCCCTTATTGTAATTCGAGCTATTGGCATCAGGCCGCGTTTTGACGCGGCTTTTTTCATTTTGCTGCTGGCGAGTGCCGCAAGGATTGAAACCGCACTCGATTGTTCGTAAAAGCTTAAAGGACAACCTCTGCATCATGTGGTAAAATAAACGCATCAACCATCCCGGAGGCAGTCTCATGAACGAAACGGCTTATGCGGTCGCCGCATCCATCATGCGGTACCTTTTTGTTTTGTTCATCGCGTTCGTCATCCTCAGCACAGCCTTACGCTCGATTGCAGAAAGCAGGAGGATCAAAATCGCGAAACGCTACGCCGGACTTTCTGTAAAAGGAATCGAAATCCTCGCACCCGCCGATTATAAAGGACATTGGTTTTCGGTCGGCGACAATTCTTACATCGGCTCGGCAAGCGACTGTGAGATCCCTCTGCCGCGAACGGAATTAAAGGACGAGCATGCCCGTATCTATTACAGGCGCGGAGATGTCGTGCTGCAGACGAGACAGCGTCGCTTTTGTGAGGTGAACGGGGCAAGGCCCGCGCGCAGCACGGTGCTTTCAGACGGCGATATTGTCTGGATGCGGGATGTATGCTTCGCTTGCAGGAAACATAAGCCCGGAACGGAGGAATGCGCGCGTGAACAGGATTAAGCATGTCAGCGTCGTTACTCTGCTCTGCTCCGTGCTGCTTTTCACAGCTATATGTTTTATCATGCTCGCCTTTTCAAAGGGGCAGTTCGACTGGGTCGCGCTGCTGTTCGGCTTCTTGCTGTGCCTGTTGATCCTTGCGGAATATATCATTTTGCTTCTGATCTCCCCGCACGCAGATCGAATTCTTTTTATTCTGATTGCGTTTTTAACGGTGCTCGGCATGGCGGTGCAATACCGGATGTCCGCACCTTCGGCGACGCATCAACTCCTCATGACGCTTGCCGGCGGTGTGGCGATGTTCGTCATGACCGGCATTATGAAAAAACCGCATTTTATAAGGGCGCTCAGCATTCCGTTTGCGGTGGCGAGCCTCGCAATACTCGCAGCCTTGCTTTTTCTCGGCAAGGAGTCCGGCGGCGCAAAAAATTGGATCAGCGTAGGCGGATTTCTGTTTCAGCCGTCAGAATTCGTTAAAGTGGCGCTGATTGTTGTTCTCGCAAGCGCCATGACCGACTCGCTCACCGTAAAAAAGCTTCTTCCCTCCATTTTATTTACGCTTGCGGTTGCTGCGCTTCTGGTTATCCAGCGGGATTTGGGGGCAGCAATGCTGGCAGCAGGCGTTTTTTTGATTTTATTCTACGCCGCCACCGGCAACACCGGGGCAACCCTGCTGGGCATTGTCACAGGAGGCGCAGGAGCGTTTGCAAGCTACTTTGTTTTTGACCATGTGAAAGCCCGTGTCAGCGTTTGGCTCGACCCTTGGGCAACGTATTCAACAAGCGGCTACCAAATCGCGCAGGGGCTTATGGCAATAGCATCCGGCGGGCTGCTCGGCATGGGGCTGGGGCTTGGGTCGCCAAAGCTTATACCGGCGTACA